>DAIQPR010000023.1:0-17813 GCA_036787315.1 Polynucleobacter sp.
AATACATATGATGCGTTGGTTTTGCCTAGTGCTCAGGTATTTGCATTTGATGCAAACTTAACATGGCCCAAAGAGATTTCTGGGCGCACTATGGATACCTACCATCGTTGGATGGAAGTTGTAATTGGACCAACTCTTGCAGGTGTTCCAGTCTTATCTTTGCCTGCAGGGTTTCATCAAGGCGTACCATTTGGTCTTCAATTGATTGGTAAGCCACAAGGTGAATTAGAGATTCTAAAAATGGGATTTGTTTGGGAGCAAGCAACCCCATTTGCACAAACTAAATCTCCTCTTTTATAAAGAACGTCCGTAGCGCATTAATATAAAGCTAATCAGAAACATTAGGCATGCTGCTGCAATTGCTAGGGATGCATGGATGCCTATTATTCCACCAACGAGTCCTACTGTGATCCCTGAACCTGCCCGCATTCCAAGTGCTGACATGTTGTACAGTCCGATCACTCGACCTCGGATCTCTGTAGGAGCGTTGATTTGAACGATGCTTTGCGCCATTGAGTTAAACGATAATTCAAAAAATCCACAAACTAGTAAGAGTGCAATTGCGAAATAGTAATTTTGATTGAGTGCAAAGGTCAGCAAAATGAGGCACCAGCAAATTGCCAAGATAAGCGCAGTCCTAGGGTGTGGTTTTAAAAACCCTCGGCTTTCTAAAACGATACCAGCTATTAATGCTCCAGCAGCATCTGCACCTAGCAGAAGACTATACAAAAGTCCTGGATCCCCATGACCAAGGTCGTGGGCAAAGCCAGGCATTTGTGCTTGATAACCATTACCCACAAAAAATGAAGCCGCACCAGCGAGAAGAATCATGGAAACAATCACACTCTTTCCAGAAATGTCGCGAATTGTTTGAACAATATCTTGGAAGCCTTTTACCGCTCTTTTAACTGGAGCTTCACCGACTCTGAATGCTGGACCATAAGGTGCTTTAGCTAACCATATTATTGTAGGGAGATATAAAAAAGCATTCACAATAAGACCATATTTTGGGCCGACAGTTAACATCAATAATCCACCTACAGCTGGACCAATAAGTAAGCCAAGGTAGCGTGCGCTAGCAAGTATGCGAACAGCACTAGGTAATACAGAAGCGTCCACGATGTCATACAGCAATATTTGCGAAATGGTATGCCACAACACTCCAGCAAAACCATGCAAGACCAATAGAATCATGGCATGCCACTGTTCAACGGTATCTGTAATGAATAAAAATGCCCAGCCTAAAGAGCAAATCATAAACAAAAATATACCTGCTTGAATTAAACGTCGTGGATCATATTTATCTGCTAGAGCGCCTGCCGGGACAGAGAAAAATAAAAATGGTAGCCAATGGGATAAGACAGCAAAGCCAGCGAGTTCAGGTGAATGAAATTTTTGAAATAGCATCCAATAGCTAATAACGTGTTCCACATTATCTGCCATCATGGCTAACATATAGGTTGCAACATGGAAGCGAAAGCCTACAAACTTAAACGCGGCGAAAGATGGAGCTTTAGAATTGGACATTTGAACCTTAGAAAAACTTATTTTAATGCTTTTGCCAATTCTTCATAAATCCATCTGCAAGTTTTAGAAATCTTTTCACAGTTTGCTTAGAGGAATTTTCACGATAGGCGAGACTAAGTGGAACTGTTAAAGCTGAGTCTGGGTGAAAAGTTTTGTAAATAACGCTATCAGGCTGAATTGCTTGCATTGATCTTGGAACGATTGAAATTCCGAGTCCAGAAGCTACTATATGAATTGCACCGATAATACGGTAAACAATTTGTGCTGATTTGGGTTCAAACCCAACCTTAGCGCATTCCTCGATGAGACTTTCTTTAATTCCAGAGCCATTTACTTGTTGATAAAAAATAAAATTCTCATCCTTTAAATCGATTAAACGCAACACATCATTCGGAACCCGACTTAAATGGTGGTTCATCGGAATAGCGATCACCATGTCTTCTTTCAGAAGCTCAATACTTGCGATACCAGGGTAGGGCTTTAAAGAAGATCTTGAAAAGGCTATATCAATGCCTTCTTGTTCTAGAGTGTGGATTAGGTCATGCGCAGCACCTTCTTCAATTTCTAAAGAAATTAAGGGATACTCTTCACGAAATGCGCGAACTAGTTCAGGGGTAATTTGATGCATGGAGGCTGAGCTGGTAAAACCTAAACGAATACTACCCTCATCACCTAAGTCAAAGCGTTGAATTCTTTGAACTGCTTGGTCTACATTCGCCAGAATGGACCTAGCATCATTTAAAAAAAGCTTACCTGCTGGGCTAAGTTGGATTCTTCTGGATTCACGTATAAATAATTGAACCCCAAGTTCTTTTTCTAGCATTTGAATTTGATGGCTGAGAGGGGGCTGTTGTATCCCAAGCCTTTCAGAGGCCCGAGTCATATGCTCTTCTTCAGCAACCGCTACGAAATACCGCAAATGCCTGAGTTCCATAAATACCTTAATCAATATCTAAAAAGTATCAATTTAACACTTTTTAGATATTGGACAATGTAATTTATATGAAATAAAGTAAGTGAAGTCAAAAAAAGGAAGAATATATGGAAAAAGACACAGAAGTAGCCATTGTAGGTGGTGGTATTGCAGGTTTATTTCTAGCAATTAGTTTGCATCAGATTGGTATCAAAAGTCGAATTTATGAGGCTGTAACCGAGTTACTACCTTTAGGAGCTGGTATTAATTTGCTTCCCCATGCTGTGCGTGAGCTTGAAGAATTAGGATTATTACCAGCTTTAGATAAGGTTGGGATTCGTACTAAAGACGCTTCTTACTACAATCAGCACGGCCAATTAATTTATCGTGAAATCGTTGGACAAAATGCTGGTTACAAATGGCCACAGTTTTCTATTCATCGTGGCGATTTGCAAATGTTGTTATTGGAAGCAGTTAAGGAGCGTTTAGGTGAAGATGTAATTGCCACAAATCATAAATTTGTTGGATATGATCAAGACGAAAATGGAGTCACTTCTCACTTTGTCGACCGTGATGGTGAGCCACTTCCATCCGTAAGATCTTCTGTAATGATTGGTTGTGATGGTATTTATTCTGTTTTAAGAGGGTTGTTATATCCCAATGAGGGAGAGCCAAGATACTCTGGATATACTATTTGGAGAGGTGTTACACCATTTAAGCCATTCTTAAGTGGCGCTGACACGATACGTGCTGGATGGATGCCCGTTGGCAAAATTATGGTTTATCCAATTCGTAACAATATTGACAATGAAGGTAATCAGCTCATGAATTTTGTGGCGACACAAATTCGTCCAAAGCCAGAAAAATGGAACTTCCATGGCGCTGCTAAATTAGAAGATTTTTATGATGCTTATGATAAGTGGGATTTTGATTGGTTAGACATCAAAGGTTTATTAAAGAAAACCGAAAAATTCATGGTTTATCCAATGGTTGATAGAGATCCATTGCCTACATGGACTGATGGTCGCGTGACACTCATGGGCGATGCTGCGCATCCAATGTACCCAAGGGGTTCCAATGGTGCTGGACAATCTATTTTGGATGCTAGATTTATAACAGGAGCGTTTAAACGCCATGGAGTTGGTGTAACAGCTTTGCAAGAGTACGATAAAGAGCGTGTTGCAGCTACCGGTAAAGTAGTTTTAATGAATCGTGCAAATCCACCTGATACGATACTGAAAGTTGTTTATGAAAGAACTGGTGGAAAACGTTTTAACAAGATTGAAGATGTTATTAGTCAGTCAGAGATAGAAGCTATACTCAATGAGTATAAAAACGTTGCTGGTTTTCAGGCAAAACAATTAGAGCAAAAACCTGCATACGTTTAAAACGCAATCAAAAAAAAATTTGGAGGAGACCCAATGAGCTTAGAACTAAAATTACCTGGATTAATTATTCCACCGTTAACACCCTTTAATGATCAACAGCAAGTTGATTACCAATTATTAGAAAAAGGGGTTAATTACGTTGTCCAGGATTGCAATGCCGCAATGGTTATCGCTGCAGGTGTTGAAGCTCAGGAATATCATTATTTAAAATTAGAAGAGCGCAAAGAGCTCATCAAAAAGACGATAGAGTTTGTTGATAATCGTTGCCCAGTAGCGGTTGGTATTTCACATCCGTCATACAAAATTGCTGTTGAGCTTGCTCATTACGCTCAAGATTTGGGAGCTCAGGCGGTGCAATTACTTGCGCCATTAAGAGCTTTTGGAGGTGAGCCATCACATCAAGAAACGCTCGATTACTTCCAAGCCGTTTTGAATGAAATCAAAGTGCCAATGGTGCTCTATCTCAATCCTGGCCCAGGTGCAAATGTATCTATTCCTACAACGATTGCTTTGTCTAAGTTAAAGGGTATTGATTACATCAAAGAAAGTTCACGTGATTTATCGCGTGTTTCTAGGTTGGTTGCAGAGATTGAATTAGCTGGTCATGCAAGATATTTCACTACGATGCAAATGTTGCTAATTACTCTGCAGTTAGGTGGCTCAGGTATTACATTGCCTCCACCTGCAGCATACTTAGCCAATAAAGTTGTTCAAGCATTTGTTAAAGGTGATTTGAAAGAAGCAACAAGATTACAACTTCAATTCGCAAGCTATCCTAATCGCTGGATGGGGCATGGACTAACTCCAACCATGAAGGCTTCGTTTAAACTAATGGGAATGTCCGCTGGAGATCCATATCCTCCTCATCCACCGATTGGCGGGGAAGATCTCAAGGCTTTAGAAGCGTACCTTAGAACAACAGATTTTCCGATTAAATAAAAGGAGTAGTTTGTGAAGTTTTTCCTTAGGGCAAAAGTATTTGCCTCTGCTATGTTTTTGATCATTGGCAACGTATTTGCTCAAGTAGATTATCCTAAAAAGCCCATTACTATTATTGTCCCTTATGCAGTTGGAGGTGGGGCTGATCAAGTTGCTAGATTAATTGGACAGCAACTTAGTCTTCGACTAAAACAATCTGTCGTTATTGAAAACCGTGGTGGCGGCAGTAACACTATTGGTATGAACTTTGTGGCAAAGGCTGCTCCTGATGGATATGTTTTAGGATTGGCAACCCCAACATTTTTAATGACACCATCCATCATAAAAAATCATCCTTATGATCCACTTGGGGACTTTACCGGAGTTAGTATTTTTAGTGACGCACCACTTGTTTTAGCAGTTAACCCAAAGTTACCTGTGAAGACGGTCAAAGAATTAATAGAGTATGGAAAGTCTCATCCTAATGAATTAAATTGGGCCTCAGGTGGGACAGCCTCAACTCAAGGATTAGCTGGTATTTTATTTGGGATGACTGCAGGTATTCAGACTACTCAAGTGCAATACAAAGGTAGCTCACAAGGTTTAAATGATTTATTAGGTGGTAGCGTGCAATTCATGTTTAATCCTATGCCATCGATTATTCAACATGAGCGTAGTGGTAAGTTGCGTATTTTAGGGGTTGCTGGTACTCAAAAGATGACTAAATACCCTGAGTTCCCCTTGATACAAGATGCACTTCCAGGCTTTCATGCCTCAGGTTGGTTTGGTTTTGTTGCACCGAAAGGAACGCCAACGGCCATATTGGATTTGCTAAACAAAGAAGTTAATGAAATCGTTAAAGATCCAGTGATTAAGGAACGTTTAATAGAAGAGGGTCTTGAACCTAGAAATGTTTCAAGGGAAGCTTTTAACAAAATGATGCAAACTGAATTTGCTAAGTATCAAAAAATATTATCAACACAAAATATTGTCAAAGAATAAAACTTTATTAAGGAGAAATTGATGTTAACTATAAAACGCTTATCACTTGCAGAAGCTAAGATTTTGATTGAAGGAGCAACTGTAAAGTCATTAGAGATGAATATTCCAATGTGTATTGCTGTTACAGACGAATCAGGGCATTTAATGGCTTTTGATCGTATGGATGGTGGTAAGGTGAGTAGTACTCCTATCGCCATTGATAAAGCATTTACAGGAGCTGTAGCACGTAAAGGCACGCACGTTTATAACGAATTATGCCAACCTGGTAAATCTACATTCGGTATTCATATTACTAATGGTGGTCATTTCAGCATCATTGGTGGTGGATTCCCAGTGACAGTTGATGGACAGATTGTTGGTGGTGTAGGTATCAGTTCAGGTACTGCTGTTGAAGACCAAGTTGTTGCTGAAGCAGCACTAGTCTACTTTTATGAAAAAACTGGCTTTAAGGCCTAAGTCATGTCAAAGCTACGTTTAACCCTTGCATGCTGGAACTATGATCGCACTCGTGCCTTGATGGATGGAAGTATTGTTCCTGAGGGTATTGATCTTAATTATTTAAGCTTACCTGTGGAAGAGATATTTTTTCGAACCCTCAGTAATCAAGAGTTTGATGTAGCTGAATTATCTTTATCATCTTATTTGTTATCGCTACAAAAACCAGAACGACCTTTTATTGCTATTCCGGTATTTCCTTCTTGTGCATTTCGTCATTCCGGAATTTTTGTGAATGAAAATTCTGGTATTAAAGAGCCAAAAGACTTAATTGGTAAAAAAGTTGGAACACCTGAGTATCAAATGACAGCGGCAGTGTGGATTCGTGGCATATTGCAAGACGACTATGGTGTGCCATTTGATCAATTAAATTACTATACTGGCGGCGCAGAACAACCAGGTCGTATTGAAAAAATTAAGTTGCAATTACCTGAAAATATTAAAGTTCAACCCATTGCTTCGCACCAAACTTTGTCACAAATGTTAAAAGATGGTGAGATAGATGCACTTTATACGGCACGAACACCTTCTTGTTTTCAGGCAGCAAATCCGCATATTAAAAGGTTATTCCCTAATTATGGAGATGTTGAGCGTGAGTATTATCAACGTTCAAAAATATTTCCTATCATGCATGTCATTGCTATTAAGAGAAGTGTTTACGAAGCCAATCCTTGGATTGCTATGTCTTTGTATAAAGCCTTTTTGGCTTCACAAAAAATTGTTTATCAGGATATGAAAGAAACGGTTGTTCTCAAAAGCATGTTCCCGTGGATGAACTATTACCTTGATCAAGTTCGTGCAGAGATGGGTGAAGATTATTGGCCTTGGAATATTGCTGGCACACAACATAATCTTGAAGCCTTGATGCGCTACTCCTGTGATCAAGGGCTTCTCAAAAAACCTTTTGCCATGGAAGAAATCTTTGCAAAAGAAACTTTTACTGGCTTTAAGATTTAATATCTCCAAAAAAACAATTAGAGCATTAAGTCTATAATCTTATTAAAAATTACATAAATTATAGGTTCAACATGTTTGACGTTATTGTGGTTGGTGGAGGTAATGCAGCCCTGTGCGCTGCTTTGACAGCTCGAGAGTCCGGGGCATCCGTTCTTATTTTAGAGTCGGCGCCATTTGAATGGCGAGGTGGAAATTCTGTTCACACTAGAAATTTACGGTGTATGCATGATGCACCTCAAGATGTTCTTGTAGAGTCATATCCTGAAGAAGAGTTTTGGCAGGATTTGCTCAAAGTTACTGGTGGTTTAACAAACGAAAAATTAGCACGTATTGTGATTCGTGGAACTTCGATAGTTCGCGACTGGATGCGTAAGCATGGAGTTCATTTTCAGCCTTCTTTATCTGGCACTTTACATGTGGCAAGAACCAATGCTTTTTTTATGGGCGGAGGTAAAGCTTTAGTCAATGCTTTTTTCAGAAGTGCAGAACAACTAGGTATTCAAATCCGCTATGAGGCAACAGTCAAAGAAGTCAAAGTTCAGCAAGGAAAATTTCAGAGTGTTGTTCTAGATAATGGCGAAGAGATATCTGCAAAATCTTGTGTTCTTGCCAGTGGAGGCTTTGAGTCAAATCGTGAGTGGTTAAGAGAAGCATGGGGTCAAAACGAAAATGGTGAGTGGCCCGCTGATAATTTCTTGATTCGAGGCACTAAATACAATCGTGGAACAGTTTTAAAAAATTTATTAGATCAAGGTGCGGATCAAATTGGTGATGTAACCCAAGGGCATTGCGTTGCAATTGATGCAAGATCTCCTTTGTATGACGGTGGCATATGCACACGTTTGGATTGCGTATCTTTGGGGATTGTTGTCAATCAATACGCAAAACGATTTTATGACGAGGGTGAAGATTTTTGGCCTAAGCGATATGCCATTTGGGGTCGTTTAGTTGCTTTACAAGCTGGACAAATTGCTTATTCAATTATTGATTCAAAGGCCATTGGTAGATTTATGCCACCAGTATTCCCTGCGATTAAGGGTAATTCTATTTCAGAAATTGCTCAACAACTTAAATTAGATGAAAACCAGTTAAATCAAACTGTTCAGGAATTTAATCAAGCTTGTCGTGCTGGAACCTTTGATCACAATGTACTTGATGATTGTTATACGGAAAATATTACTCCACAAAAAACACATTGGGCTTTACCAATTGATCAAGGTCCATTCTATGCATACCCACTTCGTCCGGGAATCACATTCACTTATTTAAGTTTGAAAACAGATGAAACCGCGGCAGTCTTTTTTGACGGAAAAGCAAGCCCCAATTTATTTGTGGCAGGAGAGCTCATGGCAGGTAATGTTTTAGGTAAGGGATATACGGCTGGTATCGGAATGTCAATTGGAACTATTTTTGGGCGAATCGCTGGTCAATCTGCAGCAGATGCTGTTTTACAAAGGAGTGCTGCATGAACACGCTCAATACTTTAATTGCTGACGCAAAAAACTTTCATCAGCCTTCTGAGTCTGTCATTGAAGTGCAAAGAGTATTACAAATTTGTAATGCTTGTCGCTACTGTGAAGGTTTTTGTGCAACGTTTCAATCAATGACTAGACGCCTTGATTTCAATGTGGCAGATGTTCACTTTATGGCTAATCTTTGTCATAACTGTGGAGCTTGTTTACATGCTTGTCAGTACGCACCTCCTAATGCATTTGGTGTCAATATTCCACAAGCAATGGCAAAGGTACGTTTAGAAACATATCAAACTTATGCTTGGCCAAAGCCATTGGGTAATCTTTATCAAAAAAATGGCCTTGCTTTAACTATGGCGACTTCTATTGCCATCATTTTGTTTTTATTGAGTATGCAATCTGCATCAACAGGCTTATTTAATAAAAACCTAGATGGTAATTTTTATGCTATTTATCCTCACAATACCTTAGCCCTTTTATTTGGCGGAGTATTTATTGCAATGCTGGTTGCAATGAGCATGGGTGTTCGTGAATTTTGGAGAAATATTTCTACTGATCCGATGATGTGGTCCGCTGCTTCAGACGCGACGCATGATGTACTAACTTTAAAAAACTTAGGTGGAGGTCACCAGCAAGGATGTAACGAAGCTGACGATGCTTTCTCACTTTGGCGTAAACGCTTTCATCATATGACGTTTTATGGATTTATGTTGTGTTTCGCAGCCACAAGTATTGCGACTATTTTTCATTATGTATTCCATTGGGAAGCACCTTATGCTTATACAAGTTTGCCTGTTTTATTGGGAACTCTTGGTGGCCTTGGCTTAATTGTTGGTCCGATTGGATTGCTCTATTTGAATTTGCGTCGTCATCCTTTGCATGGTGATGCTGCACAAAAAACAATGGATCGTGGATTTATTGCTTCTTTATTCGCCATTAGTATTTCTGGATTACTACTTTTAGCATTACGTGAAACGCCGTATATGGGTATCACACTGTGTATTCACTTAGGTTTTGTGATGGGCTTCTTTTTGATGATGCCTTATGGCAAATTTGCTCACGGTATTTTTAGAAGCGCATCACTTCTAAAAAATGCGATTGAAGTACGTATGAAAAAATCAGTCAGCGTTGGGGCTGACTGATTGAAGGGCCTTAGTCAGCTTTTATATTAGCTGCAGTGATAAGTTGCTTCCAACGGTTATAGTCTGTCATCACCATTGCTTTTACTTCTGAAGGCGATGGTGAAATTGGCTTACCTCCAGCTTTTTCAAATCGATCCTTTACATCTGCTTGACTAGCAACTTGTTGCAATGCTTCTTGCCACTTTGCCACAATGGATGGAGGAGTTTTAGCGGGTAAAAACAAACCAAACCAGGATTCTAGTTGGATATTGGATACACCCGTTTCGATAATGGTAGGAACATTGGGTAAGTTAGGGTTTCGACTTGCGCCAGATGTTGCTAGAGCAACTACGTTGCCTGCATCAATATGGGGTTTTGCAGTCGGTGACAAATCAAAAAATAGATCGACACGTCCGCCAATAATATCGGTATAAGCCGCTTGTGCTCCTTTGTAGGGGACATGTACTACATCCACTCCAGCGCGGTTCCAAAGCGCTGCTGCAAGAACGTGTTGCCCCGTACCGTTACCCCCAGAAGCATACGTAAGTTTTCCAGGATTATCTTTAGCGTAATTGATTAAGCCTTTTAGATCGTTGAAAGGTAAACCTTTACGAGCGATGAGGGTATAGCTATAACTTGTAGCAAGACCGACAGGGACAAAGTCTTTAATCGGATCATAAGGCAAACTTTTATAGAGCCAAGGGTTCATCACAATATTAGAGATTGAGCCGACGACAGCTGTATAGCCATCAGGTGGAAGCTTAGCAACATAATCAGTTCCCACTACAGTGCCTACACCTGGTTTATTTTCAACAATAATGCTTTCTTTCATTACTGGAGCAAGCTTATCTGCTAAAACGCGTCCCACAAAATCAAATCCTCCTCCAGGTGGTTGAGGAACAATAATGTGGAGTGGTTTATCAGGGAAGCCTGCTTGGGCAAAGACTAAATTACTTATTAAAGTAATAGCCAATAAGCTTGCCTTCAACATACCAAAATATTTATTACGCATGATTTAACCAATCTTGACCGCGTTGATATAAAGCTTCTACTGCTGGACCTTTTAGTTGAGGCATATCTGGTTTTACAGTAAATCCAAGTTTGGTTTGTATGTAAGCAAGGTGACGATATCCTTCTGGGAATTGATTTAAAAGGTTTTGGTCAAGCTCTAACTTAGCTGCTGGGTCTAGTGGATTTAAGCGATCTTTTTCATAGATTGGTTGGCGAAGAACAACACCCCAACGACCTTCACGCTTTTCCATAAAGTCATAGAATCTACCTGTGCAAACAACATCACAAATGACGCCATCAACAGGACCGCGCTGAGTGATAGTCATTTTAGTTTGTGCAATAGCACGATCACCTTTTACTTCAACACTGCAACCACCCAAGAAGTGAAGGATGCTAACGCCTTTATTCCAACCTTCAATTGAAACTTTAATAAATTCTTCAAAGTGGCCTTGAAACCATGTAGCCATCATGACACCATCACTATGCCATACAGTTTTGAATTTTTCCCATTGGCCAGAATCACGCCATACGACCCAGTTTTCTACAACTTCACGGATACGCTGTTTTTCTAATAATATTTCTAGATCATTTGACATGCACTAATTTCCTTATTCTGTTGAAAGATTTACTGATTTAACGATATTTGCCCAACGGACAACCTCTGATTTTACAAATGAATTAAATTCTTCGGGTGAACTACTGCTAACAGGCACAATTAATTGTTTTTTAAATGCTTCTTTCACCTCTTCAGATTTAAGCGCTTCGACTACAGCAGCATGTATTTTCTGTACTATCGCTGGAGGAGTTTTTTTAGGAGCAAACAAACCTTGCCAAGCATTAGTGCCAATACCAGAATATCCTAGTTCAGCCATGGTGGGAGTATTTGGCAATTCAGGCAGTCTCTTGTCGGTCGTTACTGCAAGGGCTCTAAGATTTCCTGCACGAATCATTTCAATCACGGAAGAAGCATTTATAAATGCAATTTGAACATCATTGCTTACCATTGGGATTAAATATTGCCCAGCACCACCATTGTATGGAACGTGTGTCATATCTAGACCTGCAGCTTTTTCTAAAGTGAGCATATCAATCATTGAATATGTTCCGACACCAGGGGATGCGTGATTGACTTTTTTAGGGTTTGCCTTAATGTAAGCAATCATTTCTTTGAAATCTTTAGCCTCTAGTTTTGCAGAACTAACGAGGATATGGGGAATAGTGGCTAGAATAGAAATCCCAGTTAGTTCATCTTCAGGTTTGAACTTCATTTTTTTCGAGAAGACCGTTTGATTCAAGGCGTTTGTTGAAAGATTTCCGACAAAAAGTGTGTATCCATCAGGATTCACTTTGGTCATAGACTCCATGGCTATCAGCCCACCTGCTCCAATTTTGTTTTCTACAATAATTGGATTATTCAAAATTTGTGAAATTTGTTTCGCAATAATTCTAGTGACAGTATCAGTTGCGCCTCCTGGTGCTAGAGGGACAACCATTTTGATAGGTCTGTTTGGAAAGGCTTCCTCCGCAAATCCAAATTGAGAAATGAGTAGAAATAATACAAAGATACTTTTGAAAAAATGATATTGGTTTTTGCGGTTATTTTTCATCGCTTGTCTCCAATTGCTTGACTTTTATTTTGATTAGTAATACAAATATTAAATCAAATATAAAACAAAAAAATACTACCGGAGACAAAATGATTAAAAAGCTCAGAACTGAGCGGGATAATCAGCAATGGATGCTGGATCTCGCTCTAAATATGCGTGGACGTGTTCAAAATTTTGAGCGTGATGATCCAGAAATTCCAAGTGGAAAACGCGCAAGAAATTATCGGATGTATCCAAAGATTTGGCGTGAAGCGGGGGAGCGACATGAGCGCTTAGCAAAGAATGCTCAGGCAAAAGGGGCTCATTCCTCAGCGACTTATCACTTTGATCATGCTGTTGAAGCATATCGTATGGCTCAGCATCCCATTTACTATGACGATCATCCCGTAAAAAAATATTTGTACGCTAAATTGTCAGAAATGGTTGATTTAAGATCTAAGTCAGCAGCTTACCCTATTGAACGTGTCGAGGTTGAATTCGATGATGGGAAGACCATTTCATGTTTATTACATTTATTACCTGATCGTCGTAAAGCTCCTGTCGTTATTTACGTTCCTGGAATGGATCAAACTAAAGAGGTGTTCCCTAAGGCTTATCACAACATTGGTTTAGCAAGAGGTTTCCACGTATTAGCAATGGATGGTCCTGGTCAGGGTAATTCGAACATTCAAAAAATTCGTTCAGTAGGTGATAACTATGAAAGGGCTGGAGCCGCTGTTATTAGTTATCTTAAAAATCGCCCTGAAATTGATGGAGACAAAATTGCTATTTATGGCATTAGTATGGGAAGTTATTGGTCACTTCGTTTATCTAGCTATGATCACCGTGCTGCTGTAGTGGTCTCTTCAGTAGCTTGTTTTAATCCTAATAACACTATCTTCACACAGTCCTCACCTCGTTTTAAACAGATGTTTATGTATATGTCTGGGTATGAAGATGAAGAGCGTTTCGATGAAGATGTTGCAAAAGGTATGACTGTGCGTGGTCATTTAGGAAAAATTAAATGTCCAACACTACTTGTAACTGGGGAATTCGATCCATTATGTCCATTAGAGGAAGCTGTAGAAGCTTTTGAAGATCTACAAGTTCCAAAAGAGATGTGGGTATTTGAAAATCAATACCATCCTTTATGGGGTATATCTAATTTGGGTGGCATGGATTGTCATGATTATGTATTTGATTGGCTAGAGGGATTCTTTGCAGGCAAACACCAACCCACTAAAGAAGGCAAGATTTCCTACATTAAAGAAAATGGTGATGGGCCATGGGGTGATTGTGAATGGGAACCCCCAATCACTAGAGGGCAGGCTTATTTTTAATTAGTTTTTCTTGGTTTAGTCGTCTCACATAACATCAATATAAATAAGGAGACATGTGTGAGTTTGGACATTAAAGAACAATTTGTTCAACGTAGGTTGGCTTTGAAGAGTGCTTTAGCTTCAATTGCATCTATTTGTCTTCCATCATGGGCGCAAGTTTGGCCTAATAAGACAATTAAGTTAATTGTTCCTTTCCCCCCTGGAAACACTATAGATATTGTTGCAAGACTAGTTCAGCCTAGAGTTTCACAAGAGCTTGGGCAATCAGTTTATATTGAAAATATTGGTGGAGCATATGGCCAAATTGGTATGGCGGCTATTGCTAGAGCAACTCCAGATGGATACACCTTTGGTGCATCACAAGGGGGGCCTATGGTTGTACAACCTCATACGGTTAAGAATTTACCTTACGACACAATTAAAGATTTTGTCCCAGTCGCTGTATCTGCTTGGAATTTCAATGCATTAGCGGGATCTAATTTTGCCCCTTTTAAAAACCTACCTGAGATGGTAAGTTGGGCACAAGCCAATCCTGGAAAGTTGACAGTAGGTACAACAGGAGAAGGTGGATTTGCACATCTTTGGTTTGAGGATTTTAGACGGCAGGCAAAATTTGAATATACTCATGTTCCCTACAAAGGTACGGCCAATATTGCATCTGATTTAGTTTCAGGAGCAATCATGGCAGGAGCAGATGGCATTTCTGGTTTTGCAGGTTTAGCAAAAGGTAACAAGATACGTTTAGTTGCAATTACAAATAAAACTCCGGTTGATGATTGGCCGGGAGTAAATTTATTGAGTGATGTAGTACCTGGCTTTGTCGTAAATGGTTGGTTTGGTTTTATTGCTCCAGCAAAAACTCCAACGCTAATAGTTCAGAGACTTAACCAGGCCATTAATAACGCCATACAGTCTCAAGATGTTAAGGAAAAGCTAGCTAGTTACGGATTAACTGGCGTCATTGAATCGGCAAGTTATTTTGACCAACTCAATCGCAAAGATTTTGAACGTTATGGAGCAATTGTTAAAGCGATTGGCTTGGAGCCTAAATGAAAATACAAGTTCATAAAATTCAAGCTTATTTAAAGCATTCAGTAATTTTATTGAATGTTTTGATATTCCTGGGACTGCACCATACTGTCTATGCCCAATCAGAATTAAGTACTTTTCCAAGTCGAGTTATAAAGATTATCGTGCCTTTCAATGCGGGCGGACCTGCTGACGCTCTTGCTAGACCGCTTGCAGAAGCATTATCCAAAAAAATCGGTAGTGCTGTGATTGTAGAAAACAAGCCTGGAGCAAATGCTGCAATTGCATCTCAACTGGTAGCAAAATCTGCACCTGATGGCTATACCCTTTTACTGGCGAGTGATGCTGGCATGTCACTTGCACCTGCAACTCAAAAGTCTCTTCCCTATGATTCTGCAAAAGATTTTGTTGGAGTAACTATGGTTGCTCAACTAAGTCAGATTTTATTTGTGGGGGCAAATTTTCCTGCAAAGACTGTTCAAGAATTACAGTCGATTGCCTCAGCCTCTCCAAATAGTGTTAGTTATGCTTCTATTGGAGTTGGTAGTCAAACGCACATAGCAATCGAGTCCCTAAGTAAAATTTTGAATATCAAAATGACGCATGTACCCTATACAGGAGCAACCCTTGCTTTAACAGATGTAGTGGGGGGTAATGTTCAAGTCATGATGTCAACAGTAGCCGGACCACTACCATTTATTAAGTCTGGAAAAATTAGACCTCTAGCAATGGCTGGTCCAGAAAGAAACAAGTCTTTGCCTAATATTCCAACTTTTGCAGAGATTGGTATTCCGAATTATGAGTCAAGAGGTTGGTTTGGTATCGTAGCGCCTGCCAAAACACCTCATCAAGTAGTGCAACTACTCTCAAAAAATATATGGGAAATTGTGCAATCGGAAGAATACATTAATAAAGTTATTGAGTTCAATGGCTTTGAAGTAGCAAAAGTCAATCCACAGGATTTTTCAAATTTTCTGGTTAAAGATCGTTTGAAATGGAAGAATTTAGTCAATCAAATGGGCGACGCGCTCAATCAATAAAAAATAGGAGATCTATGAATCAAATGAAGAGTGAAGTTAGGGATGGAATGAAAATTGATTGGGATGCTCCTATTCGAATGAAAGATGGGATAGTTTTAAGAGCAGACATTTTTCGCCCTAATGACAATGGTAAATATCCAGTCATCATGACTTATGGTCCATACGCAAAAGGTTTAGATTTTCGGGAAGGTTATAAAAGTCAATGGTCTAGAGTGGTCAAGGCTGTCCCTGAAATTTTAGAAACATCTTCTAATAAATATCAAAATTGGGAATTAGTTGATCCTGAAGTTTGGGTACCAGAAGGCTATATTTGTGTTCGAGTAGATTCTAGAGGTGCTGGAAGATCTCCAGGCATTATTGATTGTTGGTCACCTCTTGAAACAGAAGATTTTCATGAATGCATTGAATGGGCTGGAACCCAGGAGTGGTCCAATGGGAAGGTTGGTATTAATGGGATTTCTTATTACGCCATGAATCAATGGACAGTTGCAGCCACTCAGCCGAAGCATTTAGCGGCTTTATGTATCTGGGAGGGCTCTTCAGACTTCTATAGAGAGCTTTGTCGTCATGGCGGAATCTTGTGTGATTTTCTAGGGGATTGGTATCGTCGTCAGGTCGTAAGTGTGCAAAATGGTGTTGGTGATCGTGGTGCGATTAACCATATTACTGGAGAAACAGTTGCAGGCCCTTTAACTTTAAGTGATGAAGAATTAAAAGCAAACAGAGCAAATTTAGATGGCGAGGCTGAGACCAGGGAGTGGATGGATGAATTTTATAAATCGCGTTCTCCAGATTTTTCAAAAATTAAAGTTCCACTTTTATCAGCTGCAAATTGGGGTGGTCAAGGCTTACATACGCGTGGAAACTTTGAAGGTTTTTTGAAAGCAGCATCAGAGCAAAAATGGTTAGAAGTTCATGGAGATACACATTTCACTCACTTTTATAGTAAGTATGGCGCTAGCTTACAAAGAAAGTTTTTCGCACATTTTTTAAAGGGTGAGGATTCTGGATGGTTAGGTCAACCAAAGGTATCTTTAAACATTAGAAGACCCGGGGAACAATTCGAGTTAAGAGCTGAAAATGAATGGCCCTTAGCAAGGACGCAGTGGACTCCGTATTATCTTGATCCAAAGTCTTTGGAGATGTCACCTAATGTTCAATCTAATCAAAGTGCCATGACTTATGAAACACAGGGAGATGGAATAACTTTTTTAACTCCCATTCAAGATCATGACCTTGAAATCACAGGGCCAGTTGCTGCGAAGATCTGGATTTCCTCACAAACTTCTGATGCAGATATTTTTTTAGCATTGCGTCTTTATGATCCTCAAAATAAAGAAATTGTGTTTATAGGTTCAAATGATCCAAGAACCCCAATTGGTCTTGGATGGTTAAGGGCTTCGCATCGAAAAATAGATCCCTTGCAGTCTAAACCTTATCGTCCTTGGCACACACACGATGAAGATCAGCCACTTCAGCCGAATGTCCCAGTAGAGTTAGATATAGAAATTTGGCCAACATCGATTGTTATTCCTAAAGGCTATCGTTTAGGTTTGAATGTTCGAGGTAAGGATTATGAGTTTGACGGAACCGATGCAGGGGTTGCACATGCACCATATCAGATGAAAGGTGTTGGACCATTTTGGCATCGCAACAATTCTGATCGTCCTATGGAAATATTTGGTGGAAAAAACACCATTCATTTTTCTGAAACGATGAGACCTTACTTATTGCTCCCAGTAATACCCCAATAAATTATTTAACTGAATAAGAGTATTTTCATGACAACACAATATAGTAAAGAAGAGCATCCACATTTTATTTTAGAAAAAAATGTGGATGTCCTCATGAGAGATAACGCCATTCTGAAAGCGGATGTATTTCGTCCTAAGGAAGATGGTAAATATCCAGCGATTCTTAATCTAGGACCCTATCAAAAAGATAAGTTATGGGTGACTCCTCCGACGCTAGAGGAAAAAGGTAATCCCTTTATGAATTGGGAGACTGTAAATCC
>DAIQPR010000023.1:17823-20009 GCA_036787315.1 Polynucleobacter sp.
TATTGATGCCTGAGGGATATGTTTCAGTTCGAATAGATGGGAGAGGAACAGGGAAATCGGTTGGGCAATATGATCCCTGGTCTTTTGCTGAGGCTGTTGATTTTTATGATGCGATTGAATGGGCTGCGAAACAGCCTTGGTGTAATGGCAATGTTGGTTTATTAGGTATTTCTTATTACGCAATTAATCAATGGTTTGTAGCTAATCTTCAACCACCTTCTTTAAAAGCCATCATTCCTTGGGAAGGCTTTGCTGATTTATATCGTGACGGTTTATATCATGGTGGAATATTAAATGTCTTTATGACCAATTGGTTTACTGCTCATTTACTTCATCACAACTTAGGAAGAGCATCACAAACTGTTCCGAATCCCTGGGAGAGAAACATACTTTCTTTTTGGTTAGGTAATAATTTAGATACTGGAGCATTTAGGGGGTCTCAGGCTGACTGGAGCAAAATCAGTGTCCCATTTTATTCTGTTGGAAATTGGACAGGTATGGGCTTACATCTCAGAGGCAATACGGAAGCTTTTATGATGTCTCCTTCCAAGCATAAAAAATTACGTATGCAAAATGGAAGCCACGTTCATCCCTTTTATACCGCTGAAGGTCGAAAAGATCAAATGCACTTTCTCGATTATTGGCTTAAAGGAATTGATAACGGCATTATGGAAGAGCCTCCTGTCAAATTGGCCATTCGTTATGGAAACGATCAAATTGAATGGCGCTATGAAAATGAATGGCCTCTTGCTAGAACAAATTGGACTAAATGGTATATAGATCTAGAACCTACTGCTTCACAAAATGGACCTTTCACTGGAAATATTCGATCATCGAATCCAGTTAAAGAATCATCTTGTTCGTATGCAGCAACGGGGTTTGGGTCAATGGGTTCTACTTCTGCGGCTTCTGCTCAAGTAATGGGTGGTGGAATTAAGCCAGATATGGGAGTTGCATTTTATACGGAGCCTATGAGTGAAGATATAGAAATCACTGGACCCTTGAGTGCAAATTTGTGGGTCTCAAGCTCTAGCGAGGATATGGATATTTTTATCACGATTCGTCATTATGACGAAAAAGGTGAAGAAATTATGGACACTGGTCAACAAGGAGCTCCAGTTCCAGTGGCAAAGGGATGGTTAAGAGTATCTCACCGAGAATTAGATGAAGAAAAAACTTTACCTTATCGACCTTACCATAAACATCAACGTCGTCTCCGTTTGCAGCCTGGGGAAATTGTTCAAGTTCAAGTTGAGATTTGGCCAACATCCATGGTGTTTAGAAAAGGCCATCGTATGAGAGTCGATATTCAGCCAAGGGATGGAGTAGGTAGTGCTGGTTATTTACACTATCACGCCGATTACAACACGGGAACTAACACAATCCATACAGGTGGAAAGTATGAGTCCCATTTGCTATTGCCCATTATTCCAAAAGAAAATTGAACTGAATGATTCAATAAAAAAGCTGGGTTTATGAAAATAAAATTATTGATTATTACTAGCGTAACATTCTTTTTTCAAAAGTTTGCTATTGCACAATCAGATGTTTCATACCCCAACAAGCCTATTCGTTTAATAGTGACAACGGCTGCTGGCGGTGGATCAGATGCTATTGCTAGACCTCTTGAATCAAAATTTTCTGAGTATATAGGGCAAACAGTGATTGTTGACAATCGTCCGGGAGCATCAGGAATGATTGCAATGGAAATGACTGCAAAAGCGAATCCAGATGGTTATACGATTGTTTTTGCAACAACGGGAACAGTTGCCACTAATTATGCGCTTCATGAAAAAATTACTTACAACCCATTAAAGGATTTTGAGCCTGTTACTAAAGTTGCAGAAACTTATTTAGCATTTCTTATTAATCCAAAGTTAGGCGTTAATTCTTTACAAGAATTTGTTGCTCTTGCTAAAGCAAGAGAGAAATCAAATCCATTAACCTTTGCTAGTTATGGAGTAGGGAGTTACGCTCAGTTGGTAACAGAATGGTTTAGTTCTATTGCGAATATAAAGATGATTCATGTCCCTTATAAAGGGAGTGCGCCAGCGATGACCGACTTAATTGGAGGTCAAGTCGATTGTTTTATTGATACCTTACCTTCCTCTATGCCATTTATTAAAACTAAGCAAGTAAAAGCTTTGGCAATTGGAACAGACAAAAGAGGTGAAGGTGTCTTAGCT
>DAIQPR010000188.1:0-4318 GCA_036787315.1 Polynucleobacter sp.
ATCGCAACTTCGATAACTTGCTCTAAAGGCCAAATGCCATAAAAAGCTAAAAAATAAAATAAAGCTGAATCAACAAGTTGCCCAACAGCAGTTGAAGCAATCACTCTTAGCCATAGATACTTCCCACCAGACTGAACCTTCATCTTTGCAAGTACATAGGCATTAATTAAACTTCCACTCCAAAAAGCTGCTATTGATCCAAAAACTATACGCCATGTATTGCCAAAAACCGATTCTAAACCCTCTTGTAAATGCTGGTTATAGTCTCCAGGAGCAGGAGTTAAATTGATGACAATTTGCGACATAATGACCGCAAATAATAAAGCTCCAAAGCCACACCAAACTGCTCGGCGGTCATAAGCATAGCCATACACTTCTGTAAAAATGTTGCCAAAAGCATAAGAAATAGGGAAAAAAAGTACACCTGCTCCAAATACAACATTTCCAAATATAGGTAACTGAACCTGAGCTGCTTTGCCTGCACCGATGAGATTGGAACAGAGCAAAACGGTTACAAATCCCGCGAGCATGAAGTCATAATATTTATATGACCGTTGAGGTGTTTGAAGGTTTGATCGATTATTCACGATAGTCTATAAGTAAAATTGTGAATTTTAGTCTAAACTACTTTAAATATAAATGTTTAACAAATTTTAAAATTAATAAATATATGAGCCAAAAAACTCCATTTCAGTGGGACGATACTTTACTACTTCAATCACAATTGAGCACCGACGAAAAAATGGTGCAAGATGCAGCTCATCAATATGCACAAACTCGTCTTGCCCCAAGAATATTAGAATCATTTCGTGAAGAAAAAACAGATATTGCAATCTTTCAAGAAATGGGAGAACTAGGCTTACTAGGATTAACACTTCCAGCACAGTATGGTGGTTCAGATATGAACTATGTCTGCTACGGACTAGTCGCAAGAGAGATCGAACGTGTCGATTCAGGCTACCGTTCAATGATGAGCGTCCAATCCTCATTGGTGATGCTACCCATATTTGAGTTTGGTAGCGAAGAACAAAAACAAAAATATTTACCTGGGTTAGCTAGCGGTAAGTTAATTGGTTGTTTTGGTTTAACTGAACCCAATCATGGTTCCGATCCCGGCAGTATGGTTACCCGTGCAAAATCAGTTCCAGGTGGATTTAGTTTATCTGGATCCAAAACTTGGATTTCAAATTCACCATTTGCAGATGTATTCGTTATTTGGGCGAAAAATGATGACGGTATCATTAAAGGCTTTATCCTAGAAAAAGGTATGAAAGGCTTATCAGCACCTAAGATTAAAGGGAAAATGGGGCTTCGTGCTTCAACTACAGGTGAAGTAGTAATGGATGAAGTATTTGTACCAACAGAAAATGAATTACCTAATGTTCAAGGTCTCAAAGGACCATTTACTTGCCTAAATTCTGCACGATATGGTATTGCTTGGGGTGCAATGGGCGCTGCTGAGTTTTGTTGGCATGCAGCTAGACAATACACACTTGACCGAACACAATTTGGTCGCCCCTTAGCTTCTAATCAATTGATCCAGAAGAAGCTGGCTGATATGCAAACAGAAATTACTTTAGCCCTGCAAGCATGTTTACGTTTAGGTCGTATGAAGGATGAAGGAATTGCAAGTCCAGAAATTACTTCAATATTAAAACGTAACTCTTGTGGAAAAGCTTTAGATATCGCTCGCATGGCACGCGATATGCACGGTGGCAATGGCATATCAGATGAGTATGGCGTTATACGTCATCTTCTGAATCTAGAAGTGGTCAACACCTATGAGGGCACGCATGATGTTCATGCCCTTATCCTAGGAAGAGCAATTACTGGCATATCAGCTTTTTAAATCAAGGTCTTTTTTCTTTGATCTTGCATCATTGCAAGTAATGCTCTAACAGACTCAAGCATTGGAATACTCACTTTTTCTCGGTGAGCTGCCGCTATTGTGTTATCCAAAATAGCCTCAATCTCTAAGTCTTGCTTTTTCTCCCAATCTATAGCCATACTGGTTTTATAAGCTGGTGCGTTATAAGTTAATTGAATATAGTGCTCAGGTAGATGCTCAGGAATTGGGTTACCTGTTGCACTCGCAATTTCCATAATTTCATTCATGATTCTACGGATCAGTAACTCCCCCCCTGGGGAACCAAGAATACCGAGAGTGTCAATCACACCACCCAAAACTGAAACAGGATTAAAAGCAGCATTCCATAAAACTTTTTGCCATCTGCCTTGTGTAATATTTTCATTGAGCACAACTGGAACACCACCCTCTTCAAACAAAGCGGCTAAAGCTCGACACTCATTACTAACTTCCATTGGGTAATTACCCATTGTTAGTTCACCATAAGCGTAATGTTCAATCAATCCTGGTGCAATCCGACTAACTTGAATAAAAGCTAAACAACTAATAATTTGATTATCTGGAAATGCTTGATGGATTTCCTCCTCGATTTCAACACCATTCTCGATCAAAACTATAACGGTATTGGGTCCAACAGCGGGAGACATTAACTCAACACGATTTAAACCTTTGATGACCTTTAAAGAGACGATCAAATAATCAGGATACTTTCCTTGATAGTAATGACAAGATGGCATTACATCATGCGCAACAAAGTGACTTTCTCCAAGAGTTTCACTAATAATTTTGTAACCTTTAGTTTTTAATATCGCATACTCTGAACGAGCCACTAATGTTACATGAGCTCTAGCTTTGGATAATGCGTTCCCATAAAAGCCACCAATTGCGCCGGCACCAAGGATTAAAACGCGTGGAGTATCACTAGGACTTAACATGAGTATAAAATATTTGTAAATATAAATTTTAAATAACTATCATAAACGTTTATCAAACTATTGGAGCAAGCTTCATGAATGCTATTGAGAGAGTTTCTGGGATGCAAGAAAGCCAGCTAAAAATTGGCTCAACAAATGGTCCAAAAATGCCAAGTCCTCCAGTCTTTGATAATGTTCAAGAAGAACGAATTCATCGTAAACAACGTCTTGCTGCAGGATTTCGTTTATTTTCTAAGATGGGCTTTGATGAAGGAATAGCGGGACATATTACTGCCAGAGATCCAGAATTTCCAGATACTTTTTGGGTAAATCCTTTTGGTGTTCATTTCAGTCAAGTCAGTGTTTCTAATCTCATTAGAGTTGACCATCATGGAAATGTGATTGAGGGCAATTACCCTGTCAATGCTGCAGCTTTTGCAATTCATTCGCAAATCCATCATTTTCGTCCTGATGTTGTTGCAGCTGCGCATACACACTCACCGCAGGGAAGAGCTTTCTCGACATTAGGGATTAGCTTAGAAACCCTCACTCAAGATGCTTGTGCTTTTTATAATGACCATGCACTTTATCCTGATTATGGCGGAGTTGTTGTAGAGATAGACGAAGGCGTAAGAGTTTCAAAGGCCCTAGGTCAATATAAGGCGGCCATACTACAGAACCATGGTCTTTTAACTGTTGGAGATACAGTGGATGCAGCAGTTTGGTGGTACATCTCAATGGAGCGCTGCTGCCAAGTTCAACTAACAGCAATGGCTAGCGGTATAAAACCCATACCTATCAAACAAGAATCTGCAGAGCAAGCGTACTCAATCGTTGGATCAAGTTACGCTGGTTGGTTTTCTTTTCAACCACTCTATGCAAGAATAATCAAAGAACAACCAGATCTGCTCGATTAAATTTCGATCTTAGCACCAAGCTCTACAACACGATTAGTTGGAATTTGAAAGAAATCAGCAGGCTTTGCTGAGTTCTGAAACATCCAAGCAAAAAGCTTTTCGCGCCATAATGCCATTCCTGGAATTGCTGAAGGAATTACAGTATCTCTCGCAAGGAAGAAGGATGTATCCATCATATCGCATTCGATATTAAATTCTTTTCCAATTAAGGCCATAATATCAATAACGTCAGGAGTTTCTTTAAATCCATACATTGCCCTAACTAGATACATTCCATCACCCAAATCTTTAAATGTAAGACGATCGCTATCCTCTACATAAGGGACGTCCCAAACACTAATCTTTAAGAAAATTACCCGCTCATGCAAAATGCGGTTATGTTTTAGGTTATGCAACATTGCAACCGGAACATAGTCAACGTGAGCTGTCAGAAATACCGCTGTTCCCTCAACCCTGTGGGGTGGATGAGCTTGTAATGACTTAACAAAACTCTCAAGTGGAATACCATTTTGCACAGCTTTCTCTCGCAAAATTCTTCTTCCCTGGAACCAAGTCATTAACAATAAGAAACAAACTGCACCAAGCAAAAGCGGGAACCAGCCACCCTCTGCTATCTTTAA
>DAIQPR010000189.1:0-3375 GCA_036787315.1 Polynucleobacter sp.
ATACCAGAACTCGATAAAGCTAAAAATGTATCCACAATACCGAAGATAGTACCGAGAAGACCTAACAAAGGAGCAGCCGTCACAATCGTATCCACCATCCATAATTTCTTAACAAGCTCATTACGGGTGTCAATAAAATATGCATCAGATCTACTCAATATCCCCTCAGCGGAGATATTTTTTTGCTCAAGGCCTTCTACATTTTTAACAAATGATGAAATCAAGTCATTTTGATAAAAACTATCTAATTGACTCAATTGATGGTCTTTGGATAATTTCACCAATTGTCTTGAACGGTTTAAATTTTTAGCAATAAAAATAAACCGTTCAATGACAACAATTGATGCAATCAAAGCACAAAGCAACATCAATCCATACGTTAGCTCATGTAATATCTGCATTAGAACTCAGTAGAGAAGGATAAGCTAAAGAAGCGTGGAGCTGCATTGTAGTAATACAAAGTACTTGTGTAGCCGTTGTAGTTAGCATAAGGGCTATTTGCACCTGTTGCTAAAGCGATACTTGATCCACTACCAATATTCGCAACTTGATAAGAAGCATTTAGGATGTTTGTAGCATTGAATCTAAATGTAGGATTCTTAAAGAAGCTTGTATTAGAGAGCTTATATGCAGTTACAAAGTCTACTGTGAAATATGGGTCTAATGATTCATCATTCATGAGAGTTGTATATCTCATACCAGTGTACTTACCAGACACCTGAGCCATGAAAGGTCCTTTTGAGTACTGAGCAGCAGCACCGAACATGACGTTTGGTGTATCAGGAACGTTGTTTCCTGAAGTTGGCGCTGTAATTTGCTGACCAGCAGTATTACAACCCACAGCAGCATTAACAGATGCACAAGAAGTATTAAAGTTATCAGACATTGTGCTTCTCATGAGAGTAGCAGAACCGTAATAACTGAAACCGTTCACTGGCTTAGTACCAACTTGAGCTTCTAAACCGTAAGACTGTGAACCACCTAAGTTATAGTCAGTATATGTTTGTGTATCTGGGTTATAACCATTGGCTAAACGATTCTGGAACTGCGTCATGAATACAGTTGCAGATGTATAGAATGATTCGCCATTGAAACGATGACCGAATTCTAAAGTAGTACTTGTCTCAGCTTGAACGTTGTTTGGTCCTGTACCGATGTCAGCCTGTGAATAATAACTAGGTGCTCTCATACCCATTGTGACGTTTGCAAACAACTTGTTTTGACCATCCAATTTATATGTTGCGCCAACGCTTGGGAGAACCTTACCCCATGTCATGCTATTACCAAAACTACCATTTAATGGGCTTGAACCAGAGTTAGCAAAGTTTTGGAAATCTCTTGTGATAGATGTGTATTTGATACCACCAAAGAGATTCAAGCGATCAGATGCAAAATATGTATCTTGCAAGAAATAGCTTGAAGCAATATTGTGGGTAACTTGGTTACGACCTTCATAAGGTGTTCCGTTTGTATAGAAAACACCTGGAACAGTACCATAAATATCAGAAATGTTACCCGCTGAGTCTACAGTCTCACCAGGTTTAGTTTGACGGTGATTTGCACTTTCATACCAGACACAACCAAGGATATTATGCTGTTCTGAAACCCAGTTCGCCTTCAAATAAACACCTGGACGTTGTGTCTTCGTTATAGAAGGAGTGTAAGCAAGGAACTTGCTGCTTGAGCCATCATATGGGTTAACAATCGTTCCATTACCACCGTTGGAAGCTGATGCTGTAGTTGGGTTTAATAGTGTTGTACCACCACCGTTACCATATCCCCACCAGTAGTATGGCTCAAGGCTTAATGTTAAGTTTTCGTCAACACGGTTTGCAAGCTTAGCACTATAAATAACGTTTCTGAATGGGTTGATTGAAAATCCATAATAACTGTTTGAACTTGCACCAGCACCATTAACCTGAGCAGCTGATGGAGGTGTTGCACTGTAATCTTGGTTAGGATCAGCAGCAAACTGTGTCTTAGACAAAGTGTTGTAGAAACTATTCAACATTTGGTTGTAAATAAATGTCTGAGAGAAAGTTGTGCTTGAAGTCAACTTCATATCACTACCAAACTCAAGGTGGTCTCTTACACCATTACCTGGTCCTTTGAACTTGTCAGCTTGACCATGTGAGAAAGAAATAAAGAACTTACCTGGATTCTCTTCACCAAGCTTACCACTGTCAAAACGTGCAAATGTTCTGATGAAGTTGTTGGATCCAAATGTTTGAACAAATTTACCACCCATCACATCTTTAGCAGGGCAAGTTGTTAAACCAATGTTACCGCCTGAGGCACCAACGTGAGGAGCATCAATATCAGCAGATCCCTGAGTAATAAAAATTTCGCAAAGGTTTTCTGTATCAGCAAACTCTTGTGGGTAAACAGCAAAGTTACCTGAGTCGTTAACTGGAGCGCCGTTAACAGTAAAGCCCATTTGGTCACTGTTAAAGCCGCGAACTCTTAAACCACCACCCCACATACCTGTTGGATCAATAGAGTAAGCATTAACGCCAGGTAAAATGTTGACTTGTTGAAAAACGTTAGCACCAGGAACGTTGTTTTCAATCGCTCTAGCATTAACAGAAACTC
This sequence comes from Polynucleobacter sp., assembly GCA_036787315.1. Classification (GTDB taxonomy): domain Bacteria; phylum Pseudomonadota; class Gammaproteobacteria; order Burkholderiales; family Burkholderiaceae; genus Polynucleobacter. Next base: position 2,593 of record DAIQPR010000189.1, read on the forward strand.
TTCCTTTAACACCATCATCAACATCCATCAAACCAGTACCAATATCATTTTGATTAATAATGTTGATCTTACCAACATCACTCGTCGTCTGAGCGCTAACGTTACTGACTAGCACCAGTGCTGCAAGAGAAATTGCCGAAAGCTTAAAAGATTTCATATATATACCCTTAAAGAAAATTAAAAATTAATCTGTTGTTACCAATTCTTGTGAAGCTAATGAATACGACATCGCTACTGTGAATCTATGCATTGATTCATCGATAAAAGCATTTGCAGGAAACGGAGGAAACTCAGTGCCACGCACTGTTCTTAAAGCTTCAATATCTAAAATGTTGGATCCAGATGACTTAATCACTGCTGCGCTGAGAACATTCCCTGCTCTGTTGAGTTCAACCGCTAATCTAACGACTCCCTCAGGATGAGATATTTTTGCTTCCCTAGAGTTAGGGTAATGTTTATTTTTTTCCACAAGCGATTTAAAAATTCCTTCATATCTAGTATTTGCACTTACATCAACAGATTTTGTTGGGGCATTATTGCTTGCTGCAGGAGTAGACGGTGCATTATTGGAAGCATGTGAAGAACTTTGACTCTCAGAATGAGACTGATTGGCAGTCGTTTGTTTTGTAGTTGACTCTTCAACAGCATTCTTTGTTATTTTTTCTTCCTTAGGCGTGCTCTTTACTTCTTTAGGAAGTGTTTTTGGAGTCGGTTCTTTTTTAGGCTCTGCACGATTTGGCGGAGTAATGGGTTTCTCAACTTCCGGCATGTACTCTATTTGAG
>DAIQPR010000189.1:3385-4309 GCA_036787315.1 Polynucleobacter sp.
CTCAAAATGACTGTGCATTGACTTTACAAATAGTTGCATTATCTTTTAAAATTTTTGAGATGTTATATTGCAATAAAAAAACAATTGCTATAAATCCAATGACTGTAGCGATAAAAGAGAAAGTCTCTCTTCTTTTATATATAAGCGTATCAAGATTTGAAGCTGGATTTAAAGCGATACTCATCTTTAAAACCTTTTCTTCGCAGCAATGGTCATGGCTGAAATATTATTTTTTTTCAGAACATCCATTACATCTATTAAATTTTGCAAAGATGCGGATTCATCACCGTTGATCAATACACTGAAGTTCTCACCAAACTCCGATTTCTTTTTTTCTAATAATGCGTTCAAGTTACTAACCTGAACCTTAATATCATCAAACATCATTTCGCCGTTCTTCAGCAATGTGATAACGACTTTATTCTTAGGGTTTGCTTGTTCTGTAACTCCAGCTGTGGGAAGCTTTGTCTTCACACCAGTCATCGGAATGACATTTAGACTGATCAATACAAAGAAGACCAGTAAGAACATCATCACATCGATCATGGGAATGATTTCAATGCGTGATGGTTTCTTTTCGTAGGACGGAAATCTGTGCATGAAATTGATACTAAAAATAATACATTACACAGTGGTTAAAAATTTCTTACCAAATTGTTAAGGAATTACTAAGGATTTATGACTGCTTAAAAAGGTAGCAATTTCTTTTTAGTTGCGTTGTAATGCACGAATGAAAAAATTATGTAAGCATTTATTACTGTTAATTTGTTTGTTTGCTCTATGCTCAGCAAAACTTTCGCAATCACAAATTAACAAAACTAGTGTAGGGTCAAGTTTGCATTTGGCCATTATGGAAACAACAGATCTGCATGGTCATATCAGATCTTACGACTACCTTAAAGATCAATTAGATCCTAATTACGG
>DAIQPR010000024.1:0-19639 GCA_036787315.1 Polynucleobacter sp.
TCACATTTTTGGCACATCTCAATGCCGTCTGGGAGGGCGGCAACCACCCCATCTAATTAAACAGACCTCCAATAAAGGCAGCATTTCATGATTTCAAGAATATTGACGGTAGATAAATAAAATTGAAGGGGCCAGTCAGCCCCACAAATATAGTCAACGCAGATACGTCAAAGTTTCTAATATAAGAAAATTATGAGTAAATTTCGTTTCAAATTTGAGGCTTTTTATGTCTTTTAGTTTCTAATTTTATAACCAGTCCTGAAAATCACTACAATAGCAATAAAACATACAAACAAAAATCCAGAAGAAACAAGCAGACTCATCGCTAGAGACACGTCTGAAACCTCATAAAATGACCATCTAAGTCCTCCCACTAGATATAAAATGGGGTTTAAAATAGTAATTTGTCTCCAGAACGGCGGGAGCATGCTGGTTGAATAAAATGTTCCACCAAGAAAAGCTAACGGAGCTATAATCAAAGTAGGGAAAATCTGTAGCTGGTCTATAGTGCTGACCAACAGACCAAGAATAAAACCAAGCAAGTTAAAACCGATAGATACAATAAGTAAAAATGCTAACATAAAAACAGGGTGCATAATCTCAAAGTCGACAAAGATGCGGGCCGTTAGCAATGTCAACGAGCAAAGTATCATCGATTTAGTTACTGAAGCCCCAACAAAACCAATCAGAATTTCAATTGAGGATATAGGCGCAGAAAACAATTCGTAGATTGAGCCATCGAGTTTTTTTATAAAAATACTAAATGATGAGCCCATCAAACAGGCTGATAGCAAAGTCATCATAATAAGGCCCGGTATTATAAATGCGCCGTAATTTATATGATTTATTTTAGTCATTCTATTTCCAAGCGCCGCCCCAAATACGATAAAATACAATGAAGTTGACAAGATTGGCCCTGCAAAGCTTTGAAAGCTTGATTTAATAGAACGCCTGACTTCAGATAAATAAATAACGCGAATAGCTTGGATGTTCATCTTAGTCTCCAATCAATCCAATAAATATATCTTCAAGCGAGGAACGCTTAACATCAACAGATCTAAAATCAATGTCGTTAATTGCTAACTCCTTAAGGAGATCTGCAATTGTAATCTCGCCATCAGAATATTCATTATCAAGAAAAACATTGAGAACTCTATTTTCACTAGTAAGTGTAAAGCGCCAAATATTTTCATCTAAGGGAGACTTATCTATAGGAATTTTTAGACCAATTTGAACATGGACTTGTCCAAACTTGTTAATTAATGAGCTTTTTGTTTCAACGAGCTTAATCTTACCTCGATCAATTATACCAATACGATCAGCCATTTGCTCAGCTTCTTCAATATAGTGCGTTGTGAGGATGATTGTTACGCCTTGATCTCTTAGTTCATTAACAAGTTGCCACATATTACGCCTCAGATCGACATCAACACCCGCCGTAGGCTCATCCAGAAATATTATTTCAGGTTGATGGGAAAGGGCTTTGGCAATTAAAACTCTCCGCTTCATTCCTCCAGAAAGTGTTGAAACGTTGTGATCTTTGACATCCCAAAGCGACAATTTCCTGAGTGTTCCTTCAATAAATTGAGGACTAGGTGGCTTACCATAGAGCCCTCGAGTATAAGAGACAGTATCCCAGACTGTATTAAATGAAAAATTTGATAATTCTTGGGGAACTAAACCTATTTTCTGTTTAGCTTTTTTGGGGTCTAGTGCTGCATCAATACCATCAACTATAATTTGGCCAGCCGTTGATCGTGTGATCCCACATATAATGCTTATAAGGGTGCTTTTTCCCGCGCCATTATGTCCCAATAGCGCGAATATTTCTCCGCGCTCTATCGTTAAGCTGACATCCTCTAGCGCATTAAAGCCATTAGAGTATCTTTTAGAAAGATTGTTAATTTCAAGAATAGTCACCACTATACAATCTCTTGACTGCTAAATTTTCAATTTTTTTTGATAGATAAAAGATAAAAATTATTCATAGGTCAATCATTTTGATGGCATGCCAAGACAAAATTCACCTATGGACGTTTCCTCAAATGGATTGATACCTGTTGCTTCTTGAAATAGGCGGGAATCCCCAGTCCCATTCGCACATGGGGCCAAACCCATATCTGTTGCAACCAAATACATCATTTGTATTGCAACGCCAGCATGAAGTAACGTTAGACGATATGGTATACCTTCATATTTCCAAGCCAATCTTGGCAGCCGTGTTGTTATTATAACCGTTGAATGAGGCCGCGTTTGATCCCTTGGCAATCCCATAGCATTACATGAGTCGTCAATAACTCGACGCGAAATATTTGTTGAACCCTCTATTTTGTTAAGATTATGCATTATTGCATTATAATAATAAATAGCTGGAGAAAGACCTTCGCATCTTTCTGCAGCGATATAAAATTCTAATTCATTGATACTGCCGCCAGCTGGATATGGCCTAGACATTAGTTCTTGTTTTTTACTTGGGATAGTGGCTTTTGTCCGACAAACGCGCCAAAGAAATTCACCAAGCAAATTAATTGGAAATTCCGTTTCAGAATAGCTTCTAATAGAATGTCGACTTTCCTGAATTTGATCAAGAGTTTTGCTGGAATGGGCTATTTTATTTGCATCCGGTAAATCTAATCTTATGATGTCGCCAGTCATTGGGGACTTTATTGCTGGGGGAGCATCAAATTTTCCTTCAAATCTGTATGTCGCACCAATGTTTATACTGTCTCTATTTTTTCTACTTGCTTCGTGAAGCATTAAGTCTTGGAAACCCCAACATTTTTCGGATTCTGTCTCATTTGCAGATTCCAGGTCAAAGAAACCCAGTTTCCAGAAGATCTGTGATAATTCATTATTATTATTGTTTTCCGCACTATCTAGGACTTGCACAAATTTACTCATCCCTTGAGATGTGAAAGTAACTCGCGCCCTCGTTAGACTTGATTCAAGAATAATTAAATTATCCATGCGTCGCATGTATGAAAATCTAGAAAGCGCAAGCTTTTTTTTGGGCGGCTCATCACATCGCGGTTTATAGTCTTTCGATAGACTATCAATTTTTGCAAGCTCGATCTCGCCATCAACAATACGCCAACTTAATAGACGTCCACGCGAGAATCTTTCTATATAATAATTTATGATTTCATGTGCTTCATGTTTATCATTTGGAAACTGTATTAAATTTATGAGATCTGCTATCGCTACACCATCTCCTTTTAATGCTTGAATAGCGTCAGCAATCTTAGGCGTTTTGACCCTAAATATCAGCGGCTTCCAGTTCTTAATATCTAGAGTTATAGCGTTGTTATTCCGACTAACATCGTCAACATCATCACTAAATCTAAATAATAATTGCATATTATTACCTTTATCGCAGTCTCTTCTTAGAGAAAAAATGGTGTTGGATTGAGATCATTTTCTGTTTTTGGACGATCAAGCCAACCCAAATTTACCGGTGTGTCATATAATCTACCCTGGCGGAATCTCGCCCAAAAGTGTCGCAAACCGGGCACAACTACCCGAGCGACAGCAAAATCAACTTCAGGCCGACTATTGTTAAGAACAATCATGTCGTAGCCAAGATCAGAGACAATTCGTGAACAACGATTAATCGCTTCACGAAGATCGCCAATATTAGGCTTGGGATATTTACTAATCTCCGTGACGCCGTTAGCTGCGCAGTAATCGTCAGTTTGGAGATTATGATTGAGCAGCCAATTTATCATTGTCGCTTCATCTCCTGTGGCCAAGGCTAAGGCTTCAGGAGATAGCTCCTCTACGGTATCAAGAGCCAGCATCTGATTAATCTCAGCCAATGAGCGACTAATTGCTATTTTTGGATCGAAATGAGCACCAAGCCCGAGTAAAATAGAACCGCCATTTTCTAATTTATAAGAAATTGATATGGCAACGGGAATACCCAGATCATTTGTTAAATCGAGCACGTGAAGGCCACGTTTTAATTTACTGCAGTGCTCACGAAGTTTACGTTCGAATGGATCATTTAGGATCTCCGTATTGAACTTTGGAGCCCTTATTTTATTATACCACCACATGCTGCAAGCATCACGTTCTACTAACTCGAAGAAGCCTTGCAATATCGCTTCTTCAATGATGCTTCCTGATGCACAGCCGTTAGAATCAGCATGGCAAAACTCATTTTTGCTTTCGCCCGTATAATGATAATAGCAAAACCTTGTAGGCAGCCATCTGAGGGATTGATGCGATAAAGACCATGCGGGCGTCCATTCAATGAGACTTTTTTCATCAAACCTTTCACCTACCCAATTGAAACCACTATTGTCTTTGTTCCATTTTTCACGCTCATCATATTGCTGTTCACTATAATTAAGGTAGCTGTAAGGATGGGGCGCAGAGCTCCCTAATTCTTCCCATACGGCCGTTTTCCTGGGCTCTCTTCCTGTAAATCCGCAAAGATAACGCTCCATCGCTTCAGCCAAACAACTCGCCTTAGCTTGAACTGGGCTAATTCCTTTTCCTGCAGCACCACTTGGTTTGCCAACACGCCTATTGGCTTGAGGAGAAATATGAACAGGACTTGTCTGTCTTGCGACAAATACAGGCAATGCTTCATCTGGAGAGGAATTTTCAAGGCCGGATATGATGCCTGTGATTGGGCTTACATAACGCTCGAGGTTCCGTACGACTTGATCAGCTGTGCGAATACGCCAACCACCATCCACATGAGCCGATACGACTTGAGTGTTTAGTTCTAAAGGTGCACTGGCCTTTTCCAGAACAGCTTCCGGCTCATAAGCATTGCCACAAATTGAACATGCTGTGTTTAATCGAATAAGATGCTTTTCGTAGGATCTTGTATTTAGATCAAAACTGATGACGTGTTTGTGTAATTCTATTGAGGCATCATCTGCAACCGCACGCGCTAGCTCGAGCGCAGCAAAATTAGCGGCCAGGGTAATTGTCGTGGTATTAAAAGCCTTGGCTGGACGACTTTTCTTAATGTTCGCATCGATTAAAAGGTCACCAGGTCTGTTTTCAAGCATATGCGCAGAAAGGCACGACCAGCAAGGTTGGGAATCATGACGAAAGATTGGCCCCCAACTTGGCATCACCCCAGCACCTTTAAAAAGCATCCACGGTTTGCTTTTGTTTCGCAAATCTTTGTTGAGAGCGTCCAATTCAGGGCTTAGATAATCTTCTACCGAAAAGATGTTTAAGTCTGCATCATCTTTATTTACGACAATAAAACCTGCAGAAATTAGTGCATTAGATAACGCTTGCGCGCTTTCGAACGAAGGCCCTTCTGTAGAAAGCGACGTTACTGAAACTTTATTCCCACTGAAACTATTTTCAGTCGAAATTGGATTCAACCCAAGTTCAACCCACAGCGCCTGTCGGTAAGTTGGTGCATGCTTATGAAGATAGAGAGCGTATTTTTTATCTAGTAAATTTGACAGCGCCTTTATAACCAGCTCCTCTGGGGCCCTATTTTCAAATGCCTTTACAAGACCATCACTCGTCCACTTACCATCAAGGTAAGGGATTAGGGCCACATATAATTTTCCTTTGAGTCGAAAGCTTCTTTGTTCAGATAATAATAAAACCTGTTGTTCATCAATAATATGAGCAGTGAATTGTGGGCTGATTGCAATAATCTCATTTCTTATTAAGCACATCTTTCTAATTTCCCTGTTGCTATTTTCTATGAAAATGTTTTTATTTGTTTTAAGATGCTAGCCAGCCGTTTTGTATTAGCAAGTTTTTAGTTGGATTATGATTTGTAAAGCCAACTCGCTTCAAAAGATTCAGTGGTTTTCTTGCGCTAACTAATTCATTTTTTTTGGGCATTAAGCTATAATTTTTCTGAACCATATCGTTAAAGATGGCTTCAATTACTTCTTCACTGATCCCTGATTGCGTAAGGACATCCTTGGAAGAGGCGATGCGTGATTTTGTATTTAATAGAAATATATCAAGAAATTCTGGCATGATCGAACCCAAAGATTGTTGCGATTCTGGATCTAAGGAACTCCATATATAAGTTAATAATTTTTCGAAATATCCTCCGTGCCGACCTTCGTCTTCAAGATGTTCTCTTACAGTAAGATGAAATGGATTATCTGCCTCAGTCTCTGAGGAAATCCCAACCAATTCCTCTGTAACAAAGTTTTCATAAAAACATAAACCAATGACTTCAGCTATCGGCATTAGATCTGGTGGCGCTGCAGTTCTCAGAAATTTTAGCGAATGAGGAATGCCCCCATCTGAAGTGTCAGGGTGCATGATATTTAGACCAGTGAATTTAATTATATCGCCAATAAATTCTTTTTCACAAAATATGTGATAAAATTCATCGGTAAGGATTGTTAGAGCAGCTTGCTTAGCGCTTAGCGGGAGCTCGATGCCAATTTCTCCATTCGCAACCTTTTCGCATATATTGTTTATAATAATTTGTTCCATATCTGCTGCTTCAGATTGAAACCTGCAGGCAAATCGAATCATGATTTCACGCCTTTTATCACCTCCTAAAGAACTTATTGATGGATGATTAAGAAAAGGAAGATTTGTCTTGGGAAAAAAATCATAATCAAATATATTTTCTGGCAAACGATAATGATCAGATTTTCGCACTTTAGCGCGACGATCCCATTGGCCTAAGTATCTTTCACAATAATGTTCAAATTCCATCACATTAGCCTTAATTGTTAGCCATTGATATTTCCAAATGACAATGAATGCTTTGAAAAACTGGTTATTTCTATACAACCCAGGTTATCTTATACATTCATCACTTTAACAGAAGAATGCGCGAAATATATTTTTTTGAATATATTATATCGCACATCAGTGATTTATCATCCAATTATATAGGAAAAAATATACCTGTTTACATATGGCCGGCTGATTTTAACCCCGCCCTTACGGCTTGGCTTCTGCGTTTGCCCTGCAACACTGTTATCTTGACCGTGGCATTCCCTCTGAAAAGTAGTAATACCTCAACCAAAGGTTTTGGAGCTCTCAGGCGCCTCAATGATGATAGATAGCCAACATAAAACCGCCCCCTTCAGTAGAGGTGGGCGGTGCTGCGCAGTGATTACAGAAATACAAGCGTTAAAATTCAGTGAGATAATTTATAGTCATAACAACTGCGCGCTACTAAGCTGAACACATAGGCCCGCATAGGCAAAAACCAGCATTACCAATCTGGTCCAAAGCCTCATCAAAAAGGACATCTGAAAATTCAAACGCATTAACAGATGAATTGGCTTCAACTTCTTTAATCATTTTTAATCTCCATAAATTTTGGTTATCAATCTCTACGGCGCCAATCTAGCAATGATTTGTTGGGTTTGATGTTTAGTGAAGCACACAGCGATAGTCTCATCAAACACCAAAACAAAAAGAACCACTACATATAGCGGCGGAAACGCTAGCGCGGTCCAACGCCTCATCACTCAGGTCATCTGAAAATTCAAACGCATTAACAGATGACTTAACTTCAACTTCTGCAATCATTTTTAATCCCCATTGTTTGTTTTCGTGTCATTACGATGAGACAAACCTAGCAGGGGCAATTAGGGGCGTATGTTTGGCACCGCACAGGTCGTGTAATTCACCGATATTTCGAAAAGGGCTGCAAAATAAAACCGCCGCCCAAGAAAACTTTGAAGCTACTGTTTCACAGGATATGGGCTCTATTCGCATACTACGGTTCCACAACCGCAACAAGCGCCGACAAAGCTAACACGGTCCAATACTTCATCACTCAGGTCATCTGAAAATTCAAACCCATTAACCGATGACTTAACTTCAATCTCATTGTTCATTTTAATCTCCATAATTTTTGGGTATCAATCTCTACAACGCCAACCTAGCAATGATTTGTTGAGTTGAATGTTTGGTGACGCACACAGCGATAACCTCATCCCAATGATAAACCGCCCACTTCCGGAGAGGTAGGCGGTGGTTTTGAGTAATAATTCAGAAAAATGAAGAGTTAAGAATTTAATAGGCTAAGCGTCGGGCCCTGCGCACCAACACGGCGCCCCGCTGCTACACGCCCCCCCCGACAAAGCCAGTGCGGTCCAATACTTCATCACTCAGGTCATCTGAGAATTCAAACGCATTAACCGATGACTTAACTTCAATCTCATTGTTCATTTTACCCTCCATAATTTTTGGGTATCAATCTCTACAGCGCCAATCTAACTATGATTTGTTGAGTTTAATGTTTGGTGACGCACACAGCGATAACCTCATCCCAATGAAAAACCGCCCACTTCCGGAGAGGTGGGCGGCTTTGTCGATAATAAATGAAACATAAATTTTAGTATTGCCGGATATCAAGTATACGGGCCGCCGCAAAGACCTACTTCTAACGGCGCGCGGTCCAAAGCCTCATCAAAAAGATCATCTGAGAATTCAAACCCATTAACCGATGACTTAACTTCAATCTCATTGTTCATTTTAATCTCCATAATTTTTGGGTATCAATCTCTACAACGCCAACCTAGCAATGATTTGTTGAGTTGAATGTTTGGTGACGCACACAGCGATAACCTCATCCCAATGATAAACCGCCCACTTCCGGAGAGGTAGGCGGTGGTTTTGAGTAATAATTCAGAAAAATGAAGAGTTAAGAATTTAATAGGCTAAGCGTCGGGCCCTGCGCACCAACACGGCGCCCCGCTGCTACACGCCCCCCCCGACAAAGCCAGTGCGGTCCAATACTTCATCACTCAGGTCATCTGAGAATTCAAACGCATTAACCGATGACTTAACTTCAATCTCATTGTTCATTTTACCCTCCATAATTTTTGGGTATCAATCTCTACAGCGCCAATCTAACTATGATTTGTTGAGTTTAATGTTTGGTGACGCACACAGCGATAACCTCATCCCAATGAAAAACCGCCCACTTCCGGAGAGGTGGGCGGCTTTGTCGATAATAAATGAAACATAAATTTTAGTATTGCCGGATATCAAGTATACGGGCCGCCGCAAAGACCTACTTCTAACGGCGCGCGGTCCAAAGCCTCATCAAAAAGATCATCTGAGAATTCAAACGCATTAACCTGTAACTTGGCTTCAACTTCTTTAATCATTTTCATCTCCTATAAGTTGCAGCAAACAATCTCTTCAACGCCAATCTAGCAATGATTTGTTGAGTTTAATGTTTGGTGATGCACACAGCGATATTCTTATTCTAAAGAAAAACCTCCCACTTCAGGAGAGGTAGGCGGTATTTATAAGTAGTATCAGAGTTAGACTATATACAAACTTCCTCAGGTAACCCTTCTCATGGAGAGGGCTAGTCACATATGTTATGGTGCAGCAAAACAGCCATAGCCGGACAATCCCGCATACCCCAAACTTTCTGAGGCCACTGATGTAGATGCGCGGTCCAACGCCTCATCACTCAGGTCATCAGTAAATTCAAAAGTATCGGCAGAGGACTTGGCTTCAACTTCTTTAATCATTTTTAATCTCCATTGTTTGTTTTCGCGTCATTGCGATGAAACAAACCTAGCAGGGGCAATTAGGGGCGTATGTTTGATAGCGCACAGGACGTTTTATTGACGATATTTTGAAAAGCATTGATAAACAGAAAGGACCACCCGTTCTGAAGGCAGAAAGGGACGTCCCTTGGCTCGGCGGTTAGAGCATCGAAACCACAAGCGCCTCAACCAAATAGAAAAAAATCACCAGTATCAATTTTGTTCAAAATAGAGGCGTCCTCCATTTAACAACGCAACGGAAGAGAGACGGACAATAAGCAGGCAGATCAGATGTTCTGGCATGTAATCACATTGTAGAGACATCATTTAATTGTGCTTAAGCCAATGCGGGCCTGGCTTTTAAGCCAAGACTTTAAGAATAAATAAGGTAGAAAAATATTTTTTCATGATATTCACAATAAATTCGGCCAGTTCACTGTCCACAAGTAGCCGCTCTTGGATCAGATCTGCAGAGTTGTTGTTGAACACCTTTTATGTAGGCTATATCTTTTTGTAATTGTGGGTCTTCCCATTCTGGATCATCCTCTCTGTGCCGCCGAATAAGGGTCTTGTCGCTATTTCCGAGGTAAATGCGCAAGCCAGCCATCACGGAACTGTTATTATCTGGCGCAATAACGCTTCTGACAAACAGCGTAGGAGCGATCGCGCTACCTCTGAATTGAGAGGGCAACCATTCGGCTCTGGCTATGCCAGCTGCTCTGCCGTTAACAAATGTCTGACCCACGGCAATCATGAAGTCATCAGTTACATAATATCGAGCCAAAGCAATATTAAAAAAGCGGTCAGGCAATGATTTGTTATTGGAATAGTTGCTCCAGTTATTCTGGACATAAGTTGAGGAATAATTATAGCCATATCCTTGAGCGCCAAATAATCCTCTAAGCGTAATGTTACCAAAGAAACCTTCTAACTCAGCAGCAGCTTTCCATGAACTTGATCCATTACCAAGTGCCCAATAGTTGCCTTGGCCATAGACGCCAATTTGTCCTTTATCTGGGTCACGCCAGAATAGATGACTGGCGGCAGTTCCTGTCGCGTCGCCACGTAGAGCGCCAGCGCCCATATCGACTTGCAATCCAAAAGAATGCCCCAGCGGGGTCGTGATTGTTCCAATAGCTTGTCCGCCGCCACTCCAACTTGATTGAGAAGCATTGCTAAGTTGGAATGGTGAGCTGATTGGGGTTAAGCCAGAATAGAATTGGCTTGCACCACCAGACAACTCTAATTTACCGTTAACTCCATCCACCGCAGGCTTCGCGGCAGAAGTCATAGCTGTAATTATCGGCAAAGATGACACTGAGCTGGAAGATACAGTATCATCTGCAATTGCTGAAACGCTACTCAATAGCAAAAAGGATACGGCGGCTTTAAAGACATTCATCGCTCTGCTCGATACTTTCAATAATGCTGCAGAGACTAATAATAATAAATGAGTTTCGCCAATAATGAAAATTGCGCGTTTCTACTTATTTGTCTAAGTGTGACTTATTTGTAACACAAAGAAAAACAGAGTCATTTCTGACTGGGCTTATGAAATGTTCCTGTCAAAATAATTTATTTAATTCTCACATGAAACTTATGGGACCTGATATCAAAGTTCCCCAATTTCCAAAAAATATCACTGTCATAAGACCAATAATCGCCATTTCTAAAATCTTTTTCTTTAGACATCATGCTCTCCTGTCATTTGTTGTGAAATCCCAATTGAGGGGGGCATAATTGAAAATATGTTTGGTCACGGGTCTGCTTAGTCATAAAAAAGGACCGCCCGTTCTGAGGGGAAAACGGACGGCCCTTGGCACGGCGGTAGAAGCATCGAAACAACAACCGCCTAAAACAAATAGAATATAAATTACCAGTATTAGCTTTGTTTAAAATATAGGCTTCCATTATTTAACAACGCAACGGAAGATTGACGGACAAGCTGGTAGGTCAGATGTGCTGGCATGTAACCCCATTGCTGAGACATCCTTGGCTTGCGCTGGAGCTAGAGGGATGCTGGCGCTGAAAGCCAACGCGCCAACAGCAAATACAGTAGCAAGATATTTCTTCATGATATTCCCCTAAATGTTAGATTTCTCGTTGTTTCGATTAAGCGCCTGCCTTGACTGAAGTCGGTACCAATGTTGGGTGGTGATTTACCTTGAGGGCTTCTTTGGGGTTGAACTGACCCTCGAAAGCCATAACAGGCGTGATTGAAGCTGATAGGAGGAATAGTCCTCCGATGATTGAAATTATCTTCTTCATGACTTCCTCCTTTAAGTTTGAGTGCACTGTCTAATCAGTCACGACCGACGTAGAAACGCTCTCCACGAGCTGCCATTGATGGCGTGTAGACCGCATAGCTGGCCTTCTCGACTTTGACAGAGCTGGAGCTATTAAACTCTTCTGCCTGAACTGGAGCTGTTGAGAGGCCTGCAGCCAGAGCGATGAAAGCGATAGAAGCGATAATTGACTTGGTCATTTGCGTAGTTCCTTCTGATTTAAAGTGTCGGTTCGTTGTTCCGATGTTCAGAAGGTAGCTCACGTCAAAATAGAATAATGTTCGATGGCACACACGCCGAAATGTGCGTGTATTTTAATATAAATTTAATTTGATGATAATTTCGAAGGCATTAATATAATGAAATTAGGAACTGTCCTTTCGGATTAATCTTGCAAGGAAAAAAGATGCAAAGTGGCTTGGATATAAATCAATATTTAATTGATGGGGTTTGTCATATCAAACTTACCGGTTCACTTGACTTTGATACTACAAGAAAATTCGACAAAGAAATTGAAGTCGCAGGCTCAAAATATATCATCCTAGATATGAAACAATGCAGATATATATCCAGCATTGGTCTTAGATCCTTGTTGATGGCGTATAAGAATATAACTAGGATTGGCGGATCTATGATTATTTCTGACGTCTCCCAGAGTGTGAAAGAGATATTAGAAATTACAGGATTTTCAAAAATATTAGATATCAGAACACCTTATAGAGAGATTTCTTTAGAAGGTTGTGAATTTATATCTGCCGGAGTTTGTGGAGAGTGTTACAGATTAGACAACGAAACGATCGTAAAATTATATGGTGAAGGTATTGATTCAAAAATCGCAGAGCAGGAAAAGAAAATCGCTAAAGAAGCATTCATTTTAGGAGTACCAACCGCCATTTCATATGATATAATTTCTTGTAATAAAAGATTTGGCATAATCTATGAAATGATTGATGCGAAATTATTTAGCTCAATTATCATAGAAGATCTCGAAAGCATCCCCAAATATGCTGTTACTCTCTCAAAAATAAACAAAAGTATTCATGCCATCAAAGGCGATCCTCAAGTCTTCCCCGATCTCAAAGAAAGGTTCAGAGGTTATATAAATCAAATGAATGTTTGTCTAAATCCTTCTGAGATTTCTTTTCTACAAAATCAGTTAGAAAAATTACCAGATAGTAAGCAATGTGTTCATTCTGATCTTCATACGAGTAACATTATGATTAGAAATAATGAGCCTATTATTATTGACATGGGAGATTTCTCAACTGGTACTTATTTATTCGATATCGGTCTAGCGTACACAATATACGGGTTAGAAGAGCTAAAATTTAGTGAGTTAGCTACAAAAATACCTGCAGCAAAAGGAGGGGAGTTGTGGAAGCATTTTGTTAAGGACTACTTTTCGGATAAGTCTGAGGAGGAATATGTTTTTTTTGAACAAAACAAATATTTTTTGGGTTCTTTAAGGCTAATCTATACAATTACATTCTTGCCGAAATTAAGAGAACAATTATCTTATATTCTTAAAGATTATCTTTTACCTAAGATGAAAGGCTCAGTCTAAAGTTATTGTCAATGCCATAACGTTGGTGTTATATATCATTTATCATGATAAAAATAGATGTGAGGCAATCTGTCCAAATAAATTTATAAAGATGCTTCTTGGAATTAAATCTATTCCTATGACTATCCAATAACAAACAAATAAAACAATATCAAATCCATATTATGTTTGGGAGTTTTTGATTTCAAGATTTGTCACTCATTTAGTTGCATCCATTGCCGATATACTTCTATTCCCTCTGGATGTGGCTCGTGGACCATTGGCATTGCTCGATCCTTCCAATCTTTATTAATTTCATTATAGAAGTTAGCTAAGGTAAAATATCTACGGTCATCTTTATAGAATCGACTATAGTCTTCTCTCGTGTTGATGAAATACACTCGATTGGGACTACAATAATACATTGCTGCAAGACACATGGGGCAAGGGTGAGCAAGAATATAGAAATCACAATCGCTCAAATTCTCTGATTGGAGCTTTTTAGATGCCTCCCGAATTGCAACAATCTCCGCATGTGCAGTTGGATCATGTGTTTGAGCTACCTGATTTACAGCTTCCGCTATAACTGTCTCACCCTTGACTATGAGGCAGGAGAAAGGTCGACCACCATTTTCAACATTATTTCGAGCCAGTTCAATTGTTCTTTTAATAAAGTCCACGAAATTTGCCTCTCTTATGGCCAGCCATAATTTTAGATTACACAGAGCTATTAGCTAATTTTTACTTCCAAAGTTTATGGTTCTCACAAAACAATGAAAAGTAACAATGATAACGGGTTTTGGTTTGCCATACTGGAAGGTTCTCTGTGTAAGACATCTTCTCATAATGGCTATAACCTGCATGTGCCGGAGATGTACTAATCAATGCTGCGGCAACAAAGACAAAACCAAATGGTCCGATTGAGTTCAAAAGGCTTTTGAAAATCTTCATTTGACTAAATCCTACTGAGCATGAGTTACGTTTCGTTATTCAGAATTCAGAAGCTAGCTCAAGCCAGAATTAAAGTCTGTTCGGTATCGCACATAACAAAAAACCCAGCCATTTCTGACTGGGTTTCTTCCGATTTATATTCAGCCAATGCCCTCCCCAGAACATAGCTGATATCAAATCGCTGGTGTCAGAACTTAGCGACAACCGGCGCAACGTTCGCAAAGTTGAAGTGGTAGTTCACGCCAGCACGGACGATGTTGCCGATGAAATGCGTTGAAGAATTCAGATTTTGTATAGACACAATTCCACCTTTTGAAATTAGGCTTGATGGCGTACTTCCATTCCATATTCTTATTGCCTGCCCCATGTATAAAGATTGTCTACCCAAGTCATAGTAAACATACTCAGCTTTAGCGCTCCAGTTGCCTGAAAACATCCACTCTGCGCCAGCACCAGCGCTCCAACCAACTCTAGTATGTGAGAATGAATGGTTCGATACGGGCGTTACGTCTGCAGTGCTGACCAATGCAAGGCCTTGTCCATTCACACCAAAGTTTGTTTGGCCGTATGCCATACCTGCGGTCGCGTAGAAAGAAATTGCTGGGTGAACAAGAAAGCCTAATCTAGCTCTTGCTGTTCCAAGATATTCAAGAGATTTTGAAACTGAATAAATGTTGTAAACGTTGAATGTGTTCATAGAACCAGTAGACGATTGATAATATGAGTAATTATAATGTTGGAATATACTACCGTTATTATTCCTACCTGTTGTACCTTGAAAATCTGTTTCTACGCCAAATAAATATTTATTTTGAATAATTTCGTTGTAGCCCATTTGAGCGCCAGCGATGAAATTAACATTGCTGGCAATAGGTATATTTACTGTACTAAGCAATGCATTAGTTGTGCTGGATAAGTATGCCGAAGCTATATTGTGTTGTACAAATGTAGGAGTTTCAATTACTTGAATGCCATTGTTCATACCCCATATCCCACCAGCATTCAAACCAGCATAGAAGCCAGTCCACGTTTGTGCAGGCGAAGCAACAGGTGCCGACTTAATAGACGGAAGGTCGGCGGCGATAGCACTTCCCACCATTGTTGTAATTACGACTGAAGAGACAAGAATGTTTTTCATGACTGGCCCAGACTGTGAGACTTAGATGTGGGTATTCTGATTGGGATTCGTTTTTTTAAAAGTCGGAAACTTTTAAACTATATCCATTGATTAATTTTAATGACTCACTGTTGCACGACTGCAACAGTGCTGGGCATGCCCCAAAAAGAAAAACCCAGCCATTTCTGACTGGGTTCTTTGTTCGTCCATGTGATTGTTGATTAGAATTTGGCGACCACCGGCGCTGATGCAAGGTTGAAATGGTAGTTAGCGCCGGCTCTTATGATGTTACCGTTAATCCGATGCGAGTAATTTGTAATAGACATCATAGCATTAATACCAGATGCATGCCCATAGCCAAAAGCATCGTTGACGACAAAGCCTGAAATGTTACCCAAATCGTAGTAAAGATATTCGCCCTTGAGACTCCAATTGGGCAAAAACATCCACTCCGCACCGCCGCCCGCAGCCCAGCCAACCATCGTGGCAGAGCTGCTAGCTGAGCCATAATTAAAGTAGTTATCGGGCATTCCGATTATTGCTACTGAGTTCATCGTATGATTGCGACTGAAACTATAATCGCCATATGCTAGACCACCTGTGCCGTAAACTAGCAATGAAGGCATTACTAAATATCCAAAACGACCACGAACAGTTCCAAGCCAGCTAAGATTGCTATTTGCCTGCGAGTTGGTTGTAATTGAATAGGCAATATTATTACTAGCAAAACCAGCATTAGGTGTAAAAGACCAATGATTTAAATTTTGACTCGAGTTAGCTATCCCCTGAATGTCAGCTTCAACACCCGTGATAAAATTTAAATACATAACACGCGCTTGCCAGTTATATCCAATTTGCCCGCCGCCAATAAATCCCAATGAATTAGATAAATATCTTGGGCCAGATAAGTCTGCAGCGGTTTGATAATCAGCGGCAGTTCCATTTGGAAATGTGAGCTGTGTTGAATTATTGATGGTGTTATTATTCGCCCATGTTCCACCCGTATTCAGACCAGCGTAAAAGCCTGTCCACATCGGCGTGGGTGCAGCGACTGGTGCAGATTTAATCGATGGCAGGTCCGCAGCCAAAGCTGATACACTGCTTAAGAGAAGTATGGATGCTGCGGCTTTAATGGTCTTCATAGCTCTGCTCGCTTAATCGTAAAAGTAGCATGTAATTAATACATAGAACTCAGTTTCATCAATCTACTAAATCGGACGTTTCTGCTTATCTGGCTAAGTGTGACTTATTAGTCACTCAATGAAAAAACCCAGCCATTTCTGACTGGGCTTTTGCGATTTCAATTCAGACTCTAATTTCTGTGGTGCATAGCAGAAATGAGAGCTTGTGCTTTAGAACTTGGCTACCACTGGCGCTACATTTGCAAAGTTGAAGTGATAACTCACACCAATCTTAGCCTGAATTCCTTGATAGCTAACGCTTGTCCGACCCCAAGCAATATTGCTGTTGTAATAATTTGGGTAGGGAGATGTCACATACGAAGCAGTATTAATGTTCATGCGTCCCAAATCCCAATACAGCGCTTCAGCTTTCAACGACCAGTTGGGCATGAACATCCACTCAACACCGCCTCCAGCATTCCAGCCAGTGAGTATCTGGTTTTGTTGACCGCCACCCATCCAAGCCTGGTTTGTATATTGCTCGGGAAGAAAGGCCACAGGGTTATAGCCTAAAGTCTCCACGGCTGATTGCTTTACATTAGCGTAAGCACCGCCGTAGGTGAATCCACCCGTTCCGTAAATCAGCATAGTTGGTGTCACGAGGTAACCCAAACGACCTCGAACAGTCCCAAGATAATCTAAGCCAGAATTTATGTTACTGCCGCCAATTGCGCTCGAATCTGCGCTTCTACCTGCAACTTCATCACTTGGCTGGCTAAATGCCGCCACTCCTCGTGTTTTTGTATTTCCACTAATGATTGTTCCTTGAATGTCCGTTTCAATACCAATGACGATATTTGAACTCCACTGGTAGTTGTAACCAAACTGTGCGCCTCCAATAAATCCAGATTGGGTGTTTTGGCCCCATCCGCTTGTTGCGACAGGTCCAGAGGAAGCAGAGAATCCATCGCTTTCACCAACTTCTGTCCAAGCGGGGCCCTGATTCTGCACACCTAAATTGGCATTTGTGCCCCAGTTATAGCCAGCATTTAAACCAGCATAAGCGCCAGTCCATGAAAGGACTGGGGCAGCTGGTGGAGGAGCTTTATGTGATGGCAAGTCTGCAGAAAAGGCTGAAGTAGTCGAGAGCGCTAAAGCAATAACGTTAGTTGTAAGAATTTTTCTCATGTCCAACTCCTTGTATCTCTTTTTTGTTAAACTAAGAGATACACGGACAACACCCCATTCCCTTCGTTATTCATGACGATGAATTAGATTCGTTTTTTTTAAAGTATTTATTTAGGTCAGAAGCTATATTTCTTCACAGTGTTGCAATCCCGCAACATATATTTATATAACCGAAAGCAATCCAGTAAAAGAAAACCGCCGTCATTTCTGACTGGGCTTATGAAATGTTCCTGTCAAAATAATTTATTTAATTCTCACATGAAACTTATGGGACCTGATATCAAAGTTCCCCAATTTCCAAAAAATATCACTGTCATAAGACCAATAATCGCCATTTCTAAAATCTTTTTCTTTAGACATCATGCTCTCCTGTCATTTGTTGTGAAATCCCAATTGAGGGGGGCATAATTGAAAATATGTTTGGTCACGGGTCTGCTTAGTCATAAAAAAGGACCGCCCGTTCTGAGGGGAAAACGGACGGCCCTTGGCACGGCGGTAGAAGCATCGAAACAACAACCGCCTAAAACAAATAGAATATAAATTACCAGTATTAGCTTTGTTTAAAATATAGGCTTCCATTATTTAACAACGCAACGGAAGATTGACGGACAAGCTGGTAGGTCAGATGTGCTGGCATGTAACCCCATTGCTGAGACATCCTTGGCTTGCGCTGGAGCTAGAGGGATGCTGGCGCTGAAAGCCAACGCGCCAACAGCAAATACAGTAGCAAGATATTTCTTCATGATATTCCCCTAAATGTTAGATTTCTCGTTGTTTCGATTAAGCGCCTGCCTTGACTGAAGTCGGTACCAATGTTGGGTGGTGATTTACCTTGAGGGCTTCTTTGGGGTTGAACTGACCCTCGAAAGCCATAACAGGCGTGATTGAAGCTGATAGGAGGAATAGTCCTCCGATGATTGAAATTATCTTCTTCATGACTTCCTCCTTTAAGTTTGAGTGCACTGTCTAATCAGTCACGACCGACGTAGAAACGCTCTCCACGAGCTGCCATTGATGGCGTGTAGACCGCATAGCTGGCCTTCTCGACTTTGACAGAGCTGGAGCTATTAAACTCTTCTGCCTGAACTGGAGCTGTTGAGAGGCCTGCAGCCAGAGCGATGAAAGCGATAGAAGCGATAATTGACTTGGTCATTTGCGTAGTTCCTTCTGATTTAAAGTGTCGGTTCGTTGTTCCGATGTTCAGAAGGTAGCTCACGTCAAAATAGAATAATGTTCGATGGCGCACAGAGTAAGCAGTAGCCATTTGTAATAAATTAAAACCATTTATTGATAATTTTTATCGCTAGAACTTATAAGATACTCATTGTTTTTCAACTTTAGCTGACAGTTTTATCAAAACTATCACACTTGCAAATCTCGCGTAAAAAAACAAACATATAATTCAGATCGCTGCACTCAACTAGTCATTATCTACCACGAAAGGGTTTTATCGATAGATACTATGAGTCTGGACTATAAAGTCGCGTTAGACATTGAGATTAGTCGTCTGCGCCATTGTCTTATTGGGTATAGATAGAAACCTGCTATCGTTTCAACTTGAAGTTCCTTGACGCCAGTTGGTGGATATTCATCTTTTTCGGGAAAATATAGAGTTCCAAATACGCTGTCCCAGATAGAAAACACGCCAGAAAAGTTTTTATTCTGATGACGGTCGTCAATGCTATGGTGAATTCTCTCGAATTGAGGTGTCGCGATTACTCTATAGAGAAAACCTGCGTTGAACTTGATATTGCAATGATTTATGAAATTAATTCCAGCAAATAAAGAAGAAGCTACAACAACAGAATCACTTGAAACACCCAAAAGCAGCTTCATAAGAAAAATGCTCAAACCAAGTCGTATGAAGTTCTCAATCCATATCTCTCTTGTGCTAGAAAAGGCATTCAAATTTTCATCGGAATGGTGAATAGCATGAATATCCCAGAGAAAAGGGA
>DAIQPR010000190.1:0-3541 GCA_036787315.1 Polynucleobacter sp.
ATTGCCGGTGGATCATTAGAGATATTAAAAAACAGAATTGCTGAAGATGTTTTTGAACGTCGATTTAACCAACGTTCATAAATAGAAAATATAAAAAAGATGAGGAGAATAATGTTGAGATACCTGAATCAACTACTAATACTAATTTGTAGTTTTTTTTGTACTTGTGTGATTGCACAGCAAGTTCCAAACTACCCTCAAAAACCAATCAAAATTATTGTTTCATTCACCGCTGGAGGTACCACGGATATTCTGGCTAGAGAAGTTGGTAATCAACTTAGTATTCGCTGGAAAGTTCCTGTGATTGTAGAAAATCACGCTGGGGCTGCTGGTAATTTAGGTACAGAAATTGTCGGCGGAGCTGCCCCCGATGGTCATACTTTACTGGTCAGTTCTAATGGTCCAATTTCTATAAATCCAAGCTTGTTCTCAAATCTTGCAGTTAACCCTCAAAAAGCTCTACAACCTGTGGCTATGTTAGGAGATGTTCCAAACATCTTAGTAGTACCATCATCCTTAGGAGTCAAAAATTGGAAAGACTTTTTAGCCTATATCAAGGCACATAAAGATCATATTAATTATGGATCTACTGGAATTGGAACAACACCACATTTAATTGGTTTCTTATTCGCTCAAAAAATGAATCTTAATGCTACGCATGTCCCCTATAAAGGAGCTGAGGCTACTAGAGACCTAGTAGGGGGTCAATTACAATTTATGTTTGCCACTGCACCCTCGGTTGTTTCTTTAATTAAAGGTGGACAATTAACCGCAATTGCAGTTTCATCAAAAAAAAGAATGAGTGCTCTTCCTGATCTCCCAACCCTAACTGAATTGGGAATTGATATAGCTACTGGAGCATGGTTTGGACTGTTCGCACCTTTAAAAACACCCCCCTCCATCTTAAACAAACTGAATGAAACTGTCACAAGTGTTCTAGATGAGCCTGCAGTAAAAAAACGGCTCTTAGCTCTAGGTTCAGACCCTACTGAAATGAATGTTGATGAATTCACTAAGTTCATTCGCAATGACTTTGCTCTTTGGGCACCTATTGTTAAAGCATCAGGTGCTAAACCGGAATAATTCATGACTCTATTAGAAGAATTTGGTAATTTCATAGAAGCTTCTCAGGAACATAGATTTTCAGATGAAGTCATGCATCATGCTCGTCGCGCATTTCTAGATTGGCAAGGTGCTTTACTAGCGGGGTCCAACTCATCGACTGCACAAAAACTACTAGCTTCTTACAAAGAGGAATTAGGATTTGGTAAATGCTCTATTGCAGGATCGCCTCTCACCGCATTTACGCGTGCAGCGGCTTTTATCAATGGTTCGATTTCTCATATTGCTGAATTTGATGATATCTACCGTGATGGCGCTTATCACCCTGCTGCCCCTACTATCTCAGGAGTTTTTGCGCTTGCTCAAACACGTAATGCTAGTTTTGTTGATCTTCTAAAAGCTATTATTGTTGGATATGAAGTATCAACACGTATTAGCCGAGTAATCCAACCAAGTCATTATCAATATTTTCATACAACAGGAACAGCAGGTGTCTTTGGTTCTGCCGCTGCTTGTGCTTTTCTTCTAAAGCTAAATGCAACTCAAGCATGCGCTGCTCTAGCAACTGCAGGAACTTTTGCAAGCGGATTGCAACAAGCATTCCGTTCAGACTCAATGACAAAACCTATGCATGCTGGTCACGCCGCTGAAGTAGGACTTCATGCAGCCCTTGCTGCTGAAGAAGGTATGTCAGGAACACCAGATTTATTAGAAGGTAGCGCAGGCTTTGGTGCTGCACTGAGCAAAAATCCACGTTGGGAGGAACTATTTGATCAATTAGGAAGATCATGGAGTATCACTCAAATGACTTTTAAAAATCATGGTTGTTGTGGACACAATTTTCCTTCAATTGATGCCGTATCTAATCTGTTACAGCAACACTCCATTCAGTCAGAAAAAATAAAATTGATTCGAGTAGGTGCTTATCGAGCAACTAAGGAGGTCTGTTGCTATGTACATCCAAGGTCTGCCTTTGAGGCAAAGTTTAGTTTGACATATACAGTCTCAGCAAGAATTATCTTAGGTCGAGTAAGAGAAAAAGCATTTTTAAATGAAGCTATTAAAGATTCGCGTATTTATGATTTAGAAAATAAAATTCAATTATTCGAAGACTCAGAGTGTACTTCTAACTTCCCTAAAAAGCGGAGCGCAAAAGTTTCAATTGAGATGCAAGATGGCACAATCTATAGTCACTATCAAAAAACGCGTCATGGAGACCCAGATGAGCCTTTGTCTGATGAAGAGCTAATAGATAAATTTGTCGAATTATCTGAACCACGAATTGGCATTAACAATGCAGAACAACTTACTAAAATGATTCTTCATTCCAATATAGATAATGTGAATGAGCTTCCCGTATTTTGGTAGGTTTGCCTTTAAATTGGTCTAAACCTTTTGACTGCATTTTGGTCAAAATGAAATCCCCACCCAGGGGCTTTGGGGATAGCAACCTCACCTTGATCATCTAGCTCTAATTGTTCTTCATATAAAGGTGCAAACCAAGGCATATATTCGACATAAATAGCATTAGGCATTGCCGCAGCTAATGAGAGAGACATTTGAGTAAAAAGGTGCGGAGCAATAGGAATATTATGAGCTAATGCTAAGTTAGCAACTTTCATAAGTTCACTTGGACCTCCCATTCTTTGTAAGTCGGGCATTAATATGTCTGCTGACTTACGCTCAATCATTTCTTTCATGCCAAGCAATGTAAATTCATTCTCACCACTTGCAATAGGGGTATCAAGAGCTCTTGCAATTTCTGCTTCACCCTCATGATCATGAAATACGACAGGCTCCTCAATCCAAGCTAATCGATACTCTTCAAGTTTTCTCCCCAATTGAATTGCGTGGGGAACAGTGAGTTGCTGATTACAATCAGTCATCAGTTGAATATCCATGCCGATAGTCTCTCTTACAGCTTTCACCCTAGCTACATCAACGTCCATCTTTTTAGAACCCAAAGACATTTTTATTGATTTAAATCCCTGACTTACTAAATCTTGCGCTTCTTTTTGCAAGTCATCAATTGAAGCAGATAAGCGTAATGCCCCACTTCTATACATTGGCATAGTCGATCTACAACTCCCTAAAAGCTCACTAATATTTTTATTAGCCTCCTTACCACGAAGATCCCACAATGCCATATCAATTGCCGATAGAGCGACTGCCCCTATTCCTCTTTGACCTAGAAAAACTAATTCTGACCATGCTTGCTTTAAAAATAATCCACTCATTCCAAGATCAGAACCAATAATCAGACTTTCAAGGCTAAGAATCATTTCTCTTAAGATAGATAAGCGTGTTCCATTTAATGTGAATACCATCCCTTCACCCAAATGATCTTTTGTTCTCAATGTAACCAACAATGCGTCTGCTGAATGTATCGTCATCTTCCCGCTTGGAATTGGTTTTTCCAATGGTATTTTTACAGCATCAATACTAAGTTTAGTAATAATCACAACTTAATCCTTTGATT
>DAIQPR010000190.1:3551-4169 GCA_036787315.1 Polynucleobacter sp.
CAATTATTCTGGTTTAATACTTGCATCTTTAACTAACTTACCCCACATTGCGAAGTCATTTTGTAAAAAATCCTTGAACTCTTGATTGTGTCTAGAATCAGGAATCAAACCAAGCTCTTGCATTTTTTGTCGAACTTGCGGCATCTGAACAACCGCTGCAAATTCCCTACCCAGTTTTTCAGTGATTTCAAGAGGAGTACCACTTGGCGCAAAAGCGCCTTGCCATGTTTCCATTTGATATCCAGGTACAGCGATATCAGCTATAGGTTTTACACCGGGTAACGCTGGAACCTCAGTTTTAGAACTAACGCCAAGAGCACGTAATCGACCACTTTTGATGAAAGGACTAGCTACTGGAATAACTTCAAAAGCTAAATCTAATTGTCCACCAATTAAATCAGCCATTACACCAGGCCCACCTTTATAAGGTACGTGTTGCATCTTTGTGTTTGTCATATGCATAAAAACTTCTGCTGATAAATGATGCGCACTTCCCAAACCACTACTTCCATAATTGAGCGATCCAGGTTTGTTTTTTAACTCCTGAATAATGTCATTAACACTCTGAAATTTACTTCCTGAAGGAACTACTAGAACGGTAGGGCCTCTATCCCATAA
>DAIQPR010000025.1:0-19439 GCA_036787315.1 Polynucleobacter sp.
AGTTAATAGCGCATGAACCACTAGCTTGTGTTGATAATGTGAGCGAGCTTAGAGACATACTTTTAGGTTAAAGTATAAAAAAATATTTAAAGGATTTTTGATGAGTGATCAAGCAAGTTGGGAAAAACAGGCTTTAGAAAGTTTGTTGAATGAAAACTTAAAAGATAAGAGAAGTGAGCGTCGATGGAGAACAATTTGGCGTGTAATTTGGTTATTGGTAATTGCATTTACGCTTTATTCTTTTTTTAATCCATTTAAAAATAAATCCAGTACTATTATTGGAAAACATACAGCATTAGTCAAGATTGAAGGTGAAATTGCAAGTAATACACCTGCTAATGCTCAAGATATTAATTCAGCGCTTCAGTCAGCATTTGAGAGCCCAGACAGTGCTGGGGTAATTCTTAAGATCAATAGTCCAGGTGGGTCACCGGTTCAGGCTGGGATGATTCATGATGAAATTTTGAGATTAAGAAAAGAGTATCCCAAGAAACATATCTATGTGGTTGTAGAGGAAATTTGTGCATCGGGTGGTTATTACATCGCAGTTGCTGGTGAGAAGATTTATGTCGATAAGGCAAGCTTGGTTGGCTCTATTGGTGTCATCATGAGTGGCTTTGGATTTACTGGTCTCATGGATAAATTAGGGGTGGAGCGCAGGGTCATTGCGGCTGGCGAAAATAAAGATATGTTGGATCCATTTGTTAAACAAAATCCAAAAAATCGTGAAGCCTTACAAAAAATGATTGACGAGGTTCATCAACAATTTATTGATGTTGTCAAACAAGGTAGGGGAGACAGGCTAAAACCCAACGATGAATTATTTACAGGTATGGTTTGGAATGGTGCCCGCAGTGTTGAGCTTGGATTATCAGATGAAATAGGCAGTATGGATTATGTCGCTAAAGAAGTTATTGGTCAGAAAGACATCATTGACTATTCACAAACAGAGAATGTTGCTGAACGTTTAGCTAAACGATTTGGTGCATCATTTGGAACTTCTTTTGCAAAAGCTTTACAAAGTCAATCGATTCAGTAATTAAGCTTGCAATACAAATACAGCAGGTCTTTTATCAATTTTAGGTGGAAGACTTGCTGGATTTTTTTGTAATAAATCTTTCCATTGGCTTATAGGAAGTCGAATAATAGTTTCTGTTTCTAAAGTTAAATCAATCGCCATACATAATTGAGAATTAGGATTTAGTACCTCTATTGCTGTACTTAACATCGAAGTATTTCTGTAGGGTGTTTCAATCCAAAGCTGAGCTGAATGATTTACTTTGGAATCATTTTCAAGTTGTTTTAACTTTTTTTGACGATCTGGTGATTTTATAGGTATGTAGCCATGAAATGAAAATTGTTGACCATTCATTCCAGATGCCATCAGCGCTATCATTAGCGAATTAGGCCCAACCAATGGGCGCACATTAATTTTAAATTGGTGAGCAATCTCTACTATTTCAGTTCCAGGATCGGCGATTGCTGGCAGTCCAGCCTCTGAAATAAGGCCCACATCATGCCCCTCTAATAAAGGGCCAATAAGTTCTTTGGGCTTTACTTCATTATTTGGGCCACGCCACTGCACCATTGATATTTCTTGAAGTGGGGTTTTAAGTGGTGAAATCTGATTTACAGCACTCAGAAAGGCTCGAGCAGTTTTTGCGTTTTCTACAATCCAGAAATCTAATTGTGAAGCGATTTGACAAACCAAAGGGGGGATGACTTGATTGATTTGAAGTGCTCGGTTTTCCTCTCCCAAAGTATTTGGAACTAAATAAAGAGTTCCTTTTTTCATAGTAGGTTTCTATTTTGGGGTGGTGCAGGGGGGATTGAGTATCCTACAGACCTTAGAATTCCAGACAATGCTACTAGTGGTAAGCCAATTAAAGCCGTAGGGTCATGACTTTTAACTTTTGAAAGTAGGCTTATTCCAAGACCTTCAGATTTCGCGCTGCCTGCGCAATCGTATGGTTTCTCAGCATGTAAATAGTTATCTAGAATCGTATCATCTAAATCATGAAAACTAACTTTAGTTGGCACACATATATAGATGGATCTTTGCGTTTCATGATTCAGTAAGCAAAGTCCAGTTTTGAAAATCACTGTTTTGCCACGCATCATTTTTAATTGTTCAAGGGCTTTTTCGTGTGTACCTGGTTTACCAATTGCTTTACCGTTAAAGTCAGCTACTTGATCGGAAGCAATCACCCAAGCTTTGGGATGATTCTTACCAACTGCCTCTGCTTTTTGGTGAGAGAGTCTTTCAATCATTTCATCGATCGTCTCGTTTGCAAGTGGTGATTCATCGATATTAGGAGATTCACAACTAAAAGGGATACGTAGGCGGCTTAACAATTCTTTTCGATAAACGGAAGAAGAGGCTAGAATAAGGGAAGGTAGTTCTTTCATTGCAATTATTTTAAGAAGTTATAAATTGAAAAATGAAGCCATATAAAGAAATTAATCCCAGTGCAACATCACTAAGTCAAATAGATTTTAAGTCAGGTCAACTATTTCGTGGTGAAGGATTCATAAAATATGATGATTTACCAAGAGTTTGTGCAGAAATTAAAGCTCGCGCACCCAACTACTTATCAGACTCAAACAGTGTCAAGTGGAGTCTACTAAGTTCAATTGACGAGCTAGTTGGTGGTGGGCAAGACTACCGAATTCAATTAGATCTTGAATTTAAGTATCCTCTAGAGTGCCAAAGATGTTTAGAAATTTATGAAGAAAAGTTAAATACGTCTTCAGTTTTTATTTTGAAAAATACGCAAGAGGAAGTTGATAATTTTCCTTTAGATAATGATGATGAAGATGCATTATTAAACAGTCATCATTTTGATTTAATTGAATTATTTGAAGATGAAATATTATTAAATTTACCTTTAATACCTAAGCATCCTATTGAAGAGTGTCACCCTAAGGATATTCTGCTTGTAGGCTTATCTGATGAAGATTCCACAGAGATCTTGTTAGATGAGGACCGTATTTCCACAACAAATCCATTCGCAAACCTAAAAAAATTGAAATTTGATGCTTAGATGAGTCTAAGATTGGCTTTTTTTTCAAAAAAGTGTTAGAATTTCGGATTGTTTAGGAGTTAACACTATGGCCGTTCAACAGAATAAAAAATCCCCTTCAAAGCGTGGCATGCACCGCGCTCATGACTTTTTAGTTGCACCTTCATTGGCTGTAGAGCCAACTACAGGTGAAGCACATTTGCGTCATCACATCAGCCCAACAGGCTACTATCGTGGTCGCAAAGTAGTTAAGACTAAAAACGATTAATTTTTTTAACCCAAGGGTTTAAACTAATTAATGGATTCTCTCAAAGAATTCATGGGCATAATAAGACGACATGAGTCGTCTTATTTACAATCCCCCTCAAAATGACTATAACCATTTCCGTTGATGTAATGGGTGGTGATCATGGTGTTTCAATCACTGTGCCTGCTTGTCTAGATTTATTACATGAATACCCAGATACCAAGCTTATATTAGTTGGGGATGACTTATCCATTCGTAAAGCTTTACGTAAAGTTTCTCAAGATTTTAAGAATAGAATTTCGATTATTTCAGCTACTGAAGTGATTAGTAGTGATGACTCTATTGAAATTGCTTTACGTAAGAAGAAAGACTCCTCTATGAGGATTGCCATTGAGCAAGTAAAAGAACATAAGGCAGATGCTGTAATTTCTGCCGGAAACACTGGCGCACTGATGGCTATATCGCGTTATCTTCTAAAGACACTTCATGGAATTGATCGTCCTGCTATAGCTACGAGAATGCCAAATCAAAAAGGAACGGGTACAACCGTTTTAGATTTGGGTGCAAATTCTGATTGTGAAGCTTTTCATTTGCTTCAGTTTGCTCAAATGGCAGATGTAATGGTACGCGTCATTGACGGCAAAGCAAGACCTACTATAGGCCTATTAAATATTGGTGAAGAAGTTATTAAAGGTAATGAAGTTGTTAAAGAAGCTGGTGAATTATTACGACAAAGTAATTTAAATTTTTACGGCAATGTTGAAGGAAATGACATTTTTAAGGGGACGTCCGATGTTGTTGTGTGTGATGGCTTTGTTGGAAATGTGGCTTTAAAGACAAGCGAAGGTTTGGCAAGCATGATTTCACAGATGATCAAAGAAGAATTTGGTCGTTCATTGTTAACTAAATTTTTAGCCTTTTTAGCGTTGCCTATATTGTTGCGATTCCGAAAAAGGGTCGATCATCGAGCCTATAATGGAGCTATGCTTTTAGGTTTAAGAGGACTTGTTATTAAAAGCCATGGTTCGGCTGATAAATTTGCTTTTTATGTTGCATTAGTCAGAGCATATGAAGCAGCAAAAAATAAAATGGTTGAAAACATCGAGAAAGTATTTGAGACAAGTTCAGATAATTTGATAACTGATGGTGCACAAACAGATAATTTATCTGCTTCAGAAAATGTCGAGATAAAATCTTAATATGACTAAATATGCGAAGATAAAAGGCACTGGTAGTTTTTTGCCAGCTCAGCAAATTGGAAATGCAGAATTAGCAAATTTGCTTGCTAAGCGCGGTATTGAAACAAGTGATGATTGGATTTTCACTAGAAGTGGCATTCAGTCACGTCATTTTGCTGCCGAAAATGAAATGACAAGTGATTTAGCTGCGAAGGCCGCATTGGCTGCTTTGGATATGGCTAAGTTAACTCCCCAAGACATTGATTTAATTATTCTTGCAACGTCTACTCCAGATAATTTGGGCGGCTTTCCAAGTACAGCCTGTGTTGTTCAAGATAAATTAGGTATTAAAAATAATTGTGCTGCTTTCGACGTACAAGCGGTTTGTTCTGGATTTATATATGGAATTCACTTAGCGGATGCGTTGATTCGCTCTGGATCTAATCAAAGGGTTTTGATTATTGGTGCAGAAACTTTCTCTCGCATTCTCAACTTTGATGATCGAACAACTTGTGTATTGTTTGGTGACGGTGCTGGAGCTGTTGTCTTGGAAGCTAGTGATCAGCCAGGCATATTAAGTACTGCTTTGCATGCTGATGGGTCTTACCGAGATATTTTATGTGTTCCAGGCACGACTAAAGCCGGAGAGATTGAAGGTTCTGCATTTTTAAAAATGGATGGTCAAGCAGTATTTAAGCTAGCTGTAAAAGTACTTGAACAAGTTGCTAACGAAGTCCTAGAAAAAGCGCATCTAAGTTCTTCTGACATTGATTGGTTGATTCCACATCAAGCCAATATAAGAATTATGGAAGGTGCTGCGAAGAAATTAGGAATTGCGACAGATCACGTTATTGTCACATTAGCTTCCCAAGGAAATACTTCAGCTGCTTCAATTCCTTTAGCACTTGATGAAGGAGTGCGGAGTGGTAAAGTAAAAGAGGGTCATCATTTATTGCTAGAAGGAGTAGGTGGCGGATTTACTTGGGGTGCAGCATGTATAAGGTTTTAAAATAAAAACAATCTTAAAATAATAGTTATGAATAAAAAAATTGCTTTTGTATTTCCTGGACAAGGCTCACAATCTGTTGGAATGTTAGATGCGTTCGGTGATAACCAAGTAGTCTTGAGTACGCTTAATCAAGCTGGTAAGGCATTGGGTTTTGATTTAGCTGAGATGATTCAAAAAGGGCCTGCAGAAGTATTAGCACTCACTGAGAACACTCAACCAGTTATGCTAGCAAGTGCCATAGCTATTTACCGTGCATGGTTAGCTGCTGGTGGTTCTGTGCCGAGCATGATGGCTGGTCACAGTTTAGGAGAGTACACAGCTTATGTTGCATCCGGAGCTATTGGCTTTGATGATGCGATACCGCTTGTAAAGTTTCGTGCTCAATCTATGCAAAGTGCAGTTCCTGTTGGAACAGGCAGTATGGCAGCGATTGTTGGTATGTCTGATTCAGCTGTTAAAGAATTATGTGCAGCTAGTCAAGCAGCGACTGGTAAGGTTGTTGAAGCGGTTAACTTTAATGCTCCAAATCAAGTTGTCATCGCCGGATCTAAAGAGGCTGTTGATGATGCTTGTGCAAAAGCAAAACCTGCTGGTGCGAAGCTAGTTGCACCACTTGCAGTTTCAGCTCCTTTTCATTCAAGCTTATTGAATCCTGTAGCCCAACCATTAAGAGAATACTTGGGTAAGGTTGAAATAAATTCACCAGGAATAGATGTTGTCAATAACGTTGACGTAACAGTTGTTCATGATCCTATTGGTATTAAAGATACCCTTATTCGACAAGCGTATTCTCCAGTTAGATGGGTGGAAATCATTCAATATATGGCAAATCAAGGGGTTACCCACATTGTTGAGTGTGGTCCTGGAAAAGTGCTCGCTGGCATGATTAAAAGAATTGAACCTAATGTCAAAGTATTTAATATTTTTGACCCCAGTAGTATTTCTCAAGTGCTTCAGGAACTAAATTAAAAAAATGAATATTCAATTACAAGGAAAAGTTGCTTTAGTTACTGGTGCATCGCGTGGTATAGGCCAGGCAATTGCAATAGCTTTGGCTAAATCAGGGGCTACTGTAATCGGAACCGCAACTACTGAAACTGGGGCACAGGCAATATCTCAGGCATTAGCTTCGAGTGATGAAATTAAAAATCCTGGTCAAGGAATGGTTTTAAACGTTACAGACGTAAATGCCTGTGACCAAATAATTGAAAATATAGTGAAAGACTTTGGCGGATTGCATATCCTAGTTAATAATGCTGGCATTACCCAAGATCAACTTGCAATGCGAATGAAGGATGAAGATTGGGATAGTGTCATACAAACGAATTTATCAGCAGTATTTCGATTAAGTAGAGCCGTTTTAAGGCCTATGATGCGAGCAAAGGGTGGACGAATTATTAATGTCACCTCCATAGTTGGTCATATGGGGAACCCTGGGCAAGCGAATTATGCAGCTGCAAAAGCAGGTGTTGCCGGTATGAGTAGATCTTTTGCTCGTGAAATTGGCAGTCGAAATATTACTGTTAACTGTGTTGCACCGGGTTTTATTGATACTGATATGACTCGTGCTTTATCGGAAGAACAACAAAATGCTTTGAAGGTTAATATCCCTCTTGGCAGATTGGGGGAGGCCGATGATGTAGCAAATGCGGTGGTTTTTTTAGCGTCTGATCAAGCTGGATACGTTACTGGAACTACTTTGCACGTAAATGGTGGATTGTATCTCGCCTAAAGCTGTACGAAACTGATAAAATACTTTTTAATTTAACAACATCCCTGGAGGGAACTAATGGATAACATCGAACAACGCGTAAAAAAAATAGTAGCTGAGCAGTTAGGTGTCTCAGAAGCTGAAGTTAAAAACGAATCATCATTCGTTAATGACTTAGGTGCTGATTCTCTTGATACTGTTGAATTAGTTATGGCGCTTGAAGATGAATTTGGTATTGAAATACCTGACGAAGAAGCTGAAAAGATCACTACTGTGCAGTTAGCAATTGATTTTGCTACATCAAAAGCACAAGGCTAAGCATAGTGTCATTCGCAAGGAGCCCTCGCCGGGTTGTGGTAACCGGCCTAGGTTTAATCAGTCCAGTTGGTAATACTGTTGAAACAGCTTGGGGAAATCTCCTAGCTGGTAAATCTGGTATTGCAACGATTACTAAGTTTGATCATTCTGGTTTGTCAGTTCATTTTGCTGGTGAAGTGAAAGATTTTCAGATTGAAAATTACATCTCAGCAAAAGAAGCTAGACATATGGATACTTTTATCCATTTTGGTATAGCGGCAGGAATGCAAGCCTTTGCTGATAGTGGCATAGTAATTACTGATGAAAACTCAGAACGCTGTGGCGTTTTGGTTGGTTCTGGAATTGGTGGATTGCCGATGATTGAAGAAACTCATACAGAGTTGGTTCAACGTGGCGCAAGAAGAATTTCACCTTTCTTTGTCCCTGGTTCCATCATTAACATGATTTCAGGTCATTTGAGTATTAATTTAAATCTCAAAGGGCCTAATCTCAGTGCAGTGACTGCTTGTACGACTGGTTTGCATAGTATTGGGTTAGCAGCAAGATTAATTCAATACGGTGATGCTGATGTAATGATTGCTGGTGGAGCTGAATCTACAGTTTCTCCTTTAGGTATTGGTGGATTTGCTGCTGCTAGAGCACTTTCTTCTAGAAATGAGGACCCTGCAACTGCTTCACGTCCATGGGACAAAGACAGAGATGGCTTTGTGCTTGGTGAGGGTGGTGGTGTCATGGTTATAGAAGAATATGAACATGCTAAAGCAAGAGGCGCCAAGATTTATGCTGAGCTTGCTGGCTTTGGTATGAGTGGTGACGCTTATCATATGACTGCTCCAAACATGGATGGTCCTAGAAGATGTATGGTTTCTGCGCTTAAAGATGCCGGTTTAAATGCTGATCAAGTTCAATATGTTAACGCGCATGGCACATCTACTCCACTTGGTGACAAAAACGAAACTGATGCTATCAAAGCTGCTTTAGGTGACCATGCTAAAAATATTGTTGTTAATTCAACAAAATCTATGACTGGCCATTTATTAGGTGGTGCAGGTGGACTTGAGTCGGTATTTACAGTGCTCGCTTTGTACCATCAAAAATCTCCACCAACTATCAATATTTTCAATCAAGACCCTGAGTGTGATTTGGACTATTGTGCCAATGCAGCCAGAGATTTGAAGATTGATGTAGCGGTGAAGAATAACTTTGGTTTTGGTGGGACTAACGGTACACTAGTCTTCAAAAGACTATAAAATAATATTCTTAACAACATAAATTTCTTATTTGATGATTGCTATGAATAGTAGTTTTTTGTTTTTAAGAAAATTCTTTCTTTTAAGTATTAGTGTCTGCTCAATCAGTCTTTGTTTTGGGCAAGGAGCATCTAGTGCTAATCAAGAATCGCAAAATTCTACCTCTGTACCTTCAAGAAGAGTTATTGGGGACTTTGCTGATTTAGTAGAAAAAGCTAGTCCTGCTGTTGTCAATATTCGAACAACAGAGCGAGTTACTGTCTATCAAGTACCTTCCAATATTGCTCCACAAGATCAGGCTGAGTTTTTAAGAAGATTTTTTGGTATTCCAATTCCAAATTTACCTCAACAACCGGCGCCTAAGACCCCGAATCAAGCAGGTCCAAAATCACAGGAGCAAGAGCGTGGAACTGGTTCTGGATTTGTTATAGATACCAATGGCTATATATTGACCAATGCCCATGTGGTTGATGGTGCAACAACGATTTATGTAACATTGACTGACAAGCGTGAGTTTAAAGCTAAGCTGATTGGATCTGATCCTAAAACGGATGTAGCTCTTGTAAAAATTGAGGCGAACAATTTAACTAAATTGCCGATTGGTGAATCATCCAAAG
This sequence comes from Polynucleobacter sp., assembly GCA_036787315.1. GTDB lineage: Bacteria > Pseudomonadota > Gammaproteobacteria > Burkholderiales > Burkholderiaceae > Polynucleobacter. The sequence goes on from DAIQPR010000025.1 coordinate 9,354, forward strand.
TAAGAGTTGGCGAATGGGTTTTAGCTATTGGTTCCCCTTTTGGATTTGATAACACTGTAAGTGCTGGAATTGTTTCCGCTAAAGGTCGTGAGGTCAATGACAGCATTACACCGTTTATTCAGACTGACGTTGCTATTAATCCTGGAAATTCAGGAGGACCGCTTATTAATACTCGGGGTGAGGTGATTGGGATCAATTCTCAAATTTACAGTAAATCGGGTGGTTTTATGGGAATTTCTTTTGCCATTCCTATTGATGAGGCAATTCGTATATCTGATATTTTGAGAGCGAATGGTCGAGTGGTTCGTGGTCGCATTGGAATAACCATTACTGAATTGAACAAAGAGCTTGCTGAAAGTATTAATTTTGTTGGCAAGCCAAGAGGTGTATTAGTCAGAGGCCTAGATCCTAATGCGCCTGCTGCTCAATCAGGCATTGAAGTTGGCGATGTAATTTTAAAGATTAATGAAAAAGATATTGAGAAGGGTGTTGATTTAACGAGGACTGTAAGTGAAATCAAGCCTGGGACGAAGGTGAAGTTGCTAGTTTGGCATAAAGGCAATACTAAAGAAGTGAATGTCCCCGTAGTTGAGATAGATCCACCCCGAAAATCCTAAACGATTACAATATAGGTAGACGTCTTATTGCAGCACGACATGGTGTTGTGCTACAACAAGGCGCCTTTAGGAATTCATGAAAAATATTAGAAACTTTTCGATTATTGCCCATATTGACCATGGTAAATCGACCCTAGCTGACCGCATTATTCAATTATGTGGAGGCCTTTCTGACCGCGAGATGGAAGCGCAAGTCCTTGATTCTATGGACATTGAGAAGGAAAGAGGGATCACGATTAAAGCTCAAACGGCTGCTTTAAGCTATCCTGCAAAGGATGGGCAAATCTATAACCTTAATTTGATCGATACTCCGGGTCACGTTGACTTTTCATACGAAGTTAGCCGTTCCTTATCAGCATGTGAGGGTGCGTTGTTAGTTGTGGATGCTTCTCAAGGAGTTGAAGCTCAAACAGTAGCAAATTGCTATACAGCGATTGAACTTGGTGTAGAGGTAGTTCCAGTTCTCAATAAGATTGATTTACCATCAGCTGATCCTGAAAAAGCTAAGCAAGAAATTGAAGATATTATTGGAATTGATGCTACTGATGCAGTGACTTGTTCTGCTAAAACGGGTTTAGGTGTTCAGGATGTTATAGAGAAACTGATTGCTTGTGTCCCTCCACCTGAAGGTGATCCAGATGCTCCGCTCCAAGCGCTTCTTGTTGACTCTTGGTTTGACAACTATGTAGGTGTTGTCATGCTTGTTAGGATTAAAAATGGAACCTTAAGACCTAAAGATAAGATTGTCTTAATGGCGAATGGTTCCACACATTTAGTGGATCATGTTGGTGTTTTTACACCAAAATCAATTGATAAGACAGAATTAACTGCTGGCCAAGTAGGATTTATTATTGCTGGAATTAAAGAGTTAAAAGCGGCAAAAGTTGGCGATACGATTACGCATGCGCCAGGTCAGCAATCTAGAATCCCTGCTCAGGAGCCTTTACCTGGATTTAAAGAGGTCAAACCACAAGTATTTGCTGGTTTATATCCAGTTGAGTCAAATCAGTATGAAGCTTTGCGTGAGTCCTTAGAGAAATTAAAGCTGAATGATGCATCTCTAATGTATGAACCAGAGGTATCTCAGGCTTTAGGTTTTGGATTTAGATGTGGATTTTTAGGTCTTTTGCACATGGAGATTGTCCAAGAGCGATTAGAGCGTGAATTCGACATGGATTTAATCACTACTGCTCCGACAGTGGTTTACGAAGTTGAGTTATCTGATAAGTCTAAAGTCGTAGTTGATAATCCATCAAAAATGCCCGACCCTAGCAAAATTGAAACAATTTTTGAGCCGATTGTCACCGTTAATTTGTATATGCCTCAGGAGTACGTTGGTGCAGTGATTACGCTTTGTACTGGTAAGAGAGGTATACAGACCAATATGCAATATTTGGGTAGACAAGTTCAATTAACTTATGAGCTACCTATGGCAGAGATTGTGATGGACTTTTTTGATCGTCTAAAGTCCATATCAAGAGGGTATGCCTCAATGGATTATGAGTTTAAAGAGTATCGTCCTTCAGATGTTGTCAAAGTAGATATCTTGATTAACGGGGATAAGGTTGATGCTTTATCAGTCATTGTGCACAGAAGCAATAGTCAGTATCGAGGTCGTGAAGTCGTTGCTAAGATGCGTGAGATTATTCCTCGTCAAATGTTTGACGTAGCAATTCAGGCAGCGATTGGTAGCAATATTATTGCTAGAGAGAACGTTAAAGCATTGCGTAAAAACGTATTAGCTAAGTGTTATGGCGGTGATATCACGCGTAAACGGAAGTTGTTGGAAAAACAAAAAGCAGGGAAAAAGAGAATGAAGCAAGTCGGTAATGTTGAAATTCCACAGGAGGCTTTTTTGGCGATACTACAGGTGGAGGATAAATGAGTTATTGGTCAATTATTGGGCAGCAATTTGCAAAAATATTACTAGGTCTTTTTGTTCTTTGCGGTATTTTTTGGGTATTAGACAAACTATATTTTGCTAAACAACGTCAGGCCTCTGGAATTGATAAAAAATCAATTTGGCTTGAATTTACTGCTGACTTATTTCCTATCATTGCATTCATTTTTGTTTTAAGATCTTTTTTCTTTGAGCCGTTTAAGATTCCATCTGGCTCCATGATTCCAACCTTACAAATTGGTGATTTTATTCTTGTGAATAAATTTACCTATGGGGTAAGGTTCCCTGTATGGAATAAGAAGATATTAGAGTTTGGATCGCCAGCTAGAGGAGATGTGGTTGTTTTTCGTTACCCAGTTGATGAATCTGTGGATTATATAAAACGAGTGGTTGGTGTACCAGGAGATGTTGTTGAATATAAAAACAAGCGATTAACTGTAAATGGCCAGGGATTTACTTACGAAAATATGATGTTCATTCCGCAGGTAGGTTACGACGAGCGTAGTGAATTTATTAAAAATCTAACTCCAGAAAATTTAAGGCCTGTCCATTTGATGGAAACTTACCCAGCCAGTTTAGGTGGGGTGTCTCATGTGATAGAAAATGACCCACAGAGACCAAGTGGGTTTGCGAGTAATTTTGTACCTGATACAAACTATCCACATATGGAGAACTGTCAATACAACTTCGAAGGGTTTACCTGCAAGGTTCCGCCTGGAAGTTATTTTATGATGGGTGATAACCGAGACAATAGTTTAGATTCTAGGTATTGGGGATTTGTACCTGAATCCAACTTGGTAGGTAAGGCAATTTTTATTTGGCTCAACCTTGGTGATTTGAAGAGAATCGGAAGCTTTCAATAAATGAATGCACGGATAACCATTGATACCTCCCTTTTACAGGAAAGGTTAGGGTATCAATTCCAAAAGAATGACTTGTTAATGCAGGCATTAACACATAGAAGTCATGGTAAAAAAAATAATGAGCGTTTGGAGTTTTTAGGTGATTCAGTATTGAATTGCATTGTTGCTGAAATCTTGTTCGAGAAATTTAATTCTCTTGATGAAGGTGATTTGTCTAGGGTCAGAGCCAATTTAGTTAAACAGCAGGCCTTATATGAAATTGCTCAAAGTTTATCTCTGTCTGACTATTTGAGACTTGGTGAGGGTGAGTTAAAAAGTGGGGGCTTTAAGCGGCCTTCCATATTAGCCGATACTTTAGAGGCGATTATTGCTGCGATATTTATTGAAGCTGGCTTTGAAAAAGTAAGAGAAGTACTACGTAGACTATATGCACAAATATTAGAAAATGTTGACCCAAAGACCTTGGGTAAGGATGATAAAACTTTACTTCAAGAGTATTTACAAGGACATCAATTGCCGCTGCCTGTTTATAACGTTATTGCCACAACAGGAGTTGCACATAATCAGCAATTTGAAGTTGAGTGTGTTGTAGAAAGTTTAAATATCAAAGTTGCTGGCAATGGTGCAAGCCGCAGAGCTGCAGAACAGTCGGCAGCAAAATTAGCGCTCATTGCAGCTCAAAAGGCGCTTCCTCAGACTGTACAGGTATCTAAAAAAACGTCTTCCAAAAAGAAAAAAAGTATCTTAGACCCCAGCGCTGGGGACGAGCAGTTAAATCTGACATTGCGAGCTTAATATGAGTTTTCGTTGTGGTTCTATAGCTTTAGTTGGTCGCCCCAACGTTGGTAAATCGACTTTACTCAATGCATTAGTTGGTCAAAAGATCAGCATTACATCTAGAAAAGCTCAAACGACTAGGCATCGTATTTCCGGAATTAATACTACTGATACGGCACAATTTATTTTTTTAGATACGCCTGGATTTCAGACTAATTTTGTAAGCACATTGAATAAGTCTTTGAATCGCACAGTAACCAATACTTTGGGTGATGTTGACGTTATTTGCTTGGTTATTGAAGCAGGCAATTATTCTAAAGATGATGCTCAGGTTCTCTCGATGTTAAAAGAAGATATTCCTGTTTTCTTAATTGCTAATAAGTTAGATTTTTTTGCAAGTCAATCATCCTCTCCGGCTGACCGTGATTATCATTTGCTTGAGTTTATGAAAGAAATGGCAGCTTTATATAATTTTGCAGAAATCATTCCAATGACTGCAAAGCATCCTGATGACATTAAACGTTTAATGGATACCATTGAGTCATATTTGCCTGAAAGAGAGGCTATTTATGATCCTGATACGCTCACGGATAGGAGTGAACGTTTCTTAGCTGCGGAAATTTTAAGAGAAAAAGTATTTCGTCATACAGGTGCTGAGTTACCTTATGCAAGTGCGGTGGTAATTGATCAGTTTAAGATGGATGGCAAAATGCGCAGAATTGCAGCGACTATCTTAGTTGACCGTGACAGTCATAAGCCTATGGTGATTGGGGAAAAAGGAGAGCGATTAAAACGAATCTCCACAGAAGCTCGTCAAGACATGGAGAAGTTGTTTGATGGTAAGGTGTTCCTTGAGACTTGGGTCAAAGTCAAACGCGGTTGGGCGGATGATCAAGCGGCATTGAGAGAGCAAGGATTAGAGTGATCCATGAGGGTTTTTGATGAACCTGCATTTGTATTACATTCGATTCCTTACAAAGAGACGAGTCTCATATTAGATGTATTTACGCGTGACTATGGTCGTGTAGCGCTTATAGCCAAAGGGGCCAAACGCCCACATTCCAGTTTGCGACCTGTTTTACAACAATTTCAGCCTTTACAGGTTCATTGGACTGGCAAAAACGAATTAAAGACATTAACTAAATCTGAGTGGATGGGGGGTATTGTTCCCTTAGTCGGTGATGCTCTTTTATGTGGTTTTTATATGAATGAGCTCATTGTTAAATTTTTGGCAAGAGAAGATGCGCATGAAGATTTATACGATGCTTATCATTCCACCATTGCAAAACTATCTCAAGCCAGTGGGTCTTATGAAAAAATTTTGCGTCCCTTTGAAATATATTTGTTACAAGAAACTGGTTTTTGTGCACCTCTAGATTATTGTCAGGAAACTGGAAAGCAGCTTAATCCTGACATCAATTATGTATATCAACCAGAGCGAGGCTTACGACCTGCGACAGATTTTGATCCCTCTCATTGGCCAGTTTTGTTAGGAAAATACTTAATACAATTGGTTAATCAAGACTTTGAGGATCCTCAAACGATTCCGCTTAGTAAGTCATTAATGCGATTTTTGTTAAGCTTACATTTACAAGATCAAGTTTTAACAACGCGACAAATATTAATTGATTTAAAAAAATTATGACAAATCATCCTTTGATTGAATTAGGTATCAACATTGACCACGTAGCTACGCTGCGTAATGCTAGAGGGACGGTTTATCCTGATCCTATCAGGGCAGCATTGGAAGCTGAACAGGCAGGTGCTGATCTTATAACACTGCATCTTCGTGAAGATAGACGACATATTAAAGATGCTGATTTAAGGGCGCTAAGACCCTTAATTAAAACGCGTATGAACCTCGAGTGTGCCATTACCAATGAAATGCTCCAAATTGCGTGTGAAGTCTCTCCTCATGATGTTTGTTTGGTTCCAGAAAAGCGTGAAGAGGTAACCACTGAGGGTGGGTTAGATGTAATAGGTCATTATTCAGATGTTGAGAAAGCTGTGCAATTGCTACACAGCCAAGGAATTAGAGTTTCATTATTTATCGATCCTGATATAAAAGTATTAGATGCTGCAAAAAATTTAGGTGTACAAGTTGTTGAATTACATACTGGTCGTTATGCAGATGCTTCGATCACCGAAGTAGATCATGAATTACAGCGCATACAAGAAGCTGCCATGTATGGCCATCAGCTTGGGCTTCGCGTTAATGCTGGTCATGGACTGAATGAGTCTAATGTATTGCCAATCGCCAAAATTAACACTATTGCAGAGCTTAATATTGGACATGCAATTGTTGCACAGGCTATATTTAAGGGGTGGAAGACAGCGATTTCAGATATGAAATCACTTATCAATCAAGCTAGAGGATAGGTATATATGTTAATTGGTGTTGGTAATGATTTATTACATATAGAACGTATGGCCAAAACCTATGAAAGAACTGGGGGAAGAATTGCACAGCGAATTCTTGGGCCTCAAGAATACCAAGTATTTTTAGCAAGAAAAGATCGTAATGCTAAACGTGGTTTAGCTTATTTGTGTACTAGGTTTGCTGCAAAAGAAGCATTTTCTAAGGGCATCGGTTTGGGTATGCGATACCCTATGACATGGCAATCAGTTCAAACTTTAAACGATAGTACTGGTAAGCCTTATTTAAAATATAGCGGTGCTTTGGAAACTTTTATGCTTGAACGTAAATGGTCTGCTCTTGTAACGTTAACGGATGAAATAGAGATGGTTAGTGCAGTTGTGATCGTTTCACAGGATATTTGAAAATGTCATCTATGAAGCATTTTTGCTTGCTAGTATGTTTTGATATTTAAATTTAGAAAATGAATATATGAAAAAAAAGAATTACTCACCAGGCCCTGTAATTTTAGATGTTGAGGGTTTAGAGCTCAATGAACAAGATAAAGCGCGGATACGTCATCCTTTAACAGGTGGTGTGATTTTATTTGGTAGAAATTTTCAGTCGAGAAGCCAGTTAGTCGAACTAACAAAAGCTATCAAAAGTGTTAGAGAAGATGTCATCATCGCTATTGATCACGAGGGTGGTCGTGTTCAGCGTTGCAAAACAGATGGCTTTACACATCTTCCTTCGATGCAAAGATTGGGTTATTTATGGAGTGGAAGACAACTCCCACCGGGTAAACATACTCCAGAAGAGACTGCATTATTAGCGATGAAAGCGGCAACTGCAGTGGGGTATATTCTTGCCTCTGAGTTATTAGCTTGTGGTGTTGATTTTAGTTTTACTCCTGTTTTAGATTTAGATTATGGCAACAGTGAGGTTATTGGGGATCGTGCATTTCATTCAGAGCCAAGTATTGTTTCAACCTTGGCTAGAAGTTTAAATCACGGTTTACTTTTAGCTGGAATGAAAAATTGTGGCAAACACTTTCCAGGTCATGGATATGCGGCTGCAGATTCACATATTGACATTCCTGTTGACGATCGCACTTTAGATGAAATTTTAAAAAATGATGCGAAGCCCTATTTTGATTTGGGCTTGGCCTTAGATTCTGTAATGCCAGCACATGTTATTTATCCAAAGGTAGATGATCTCCCAGCAGGTTTTTCAAAGAAGTGGTTACAAGATATATTGCGACGCAAGCTAGAGTTTACTGGCGTCATCTTTAGTGATGACTTGTCGATGAAGGGAGCTTCTGTCATGGGGAATGTTGTCCAGGGTGCTCAGGCTGCTTTAGAGGCTGGATGTGATGCTGTATTAATTTGTAATCGTCCTGAACTTGCGGATCAATTATTGGCACATTTAAAAATCAATGAGAAGCTTTATGCGGTTTCTAAAGGAAGATTAAATCGTTTATTTCCGAATAATCCAGGATATGACTGGAAAAAAATGCAATCGGAAATACAGTATTCAGAAGCAAAAATGCTTTTACAAAGCCTTGGCTTGATTGCAATTTAATTGATTTAGAAGGGTAGTTTTAGAAAATCTAAAACTACCTTCCATCAAAAATTAATTTGCGCGGCTACGGTATTCGCCAGTGCGAGTATCGATTTCGATAAGATCATCAGTATCGCAAAAGAGTGGAACTTGGAGTTCATATCCAGTTTCAATTTTTGCTATTTTCATGACTTTACCGGAAGAAGTATCACCTTTAACAGCGGGTTCTGTATAAACAATCTTACGAATGATCATTGTTGGTAGGTCAACTGAAAGTGCTTTACCTTCATAGAATACAACTTCAACACTCATACCGTCTTGAAGATAGTTAAGAGCATCGCCCATATTATCTGCTTCAACTTCATACTGGTTGTATTCTGTATCCATAAATACGTACATAGGGTCGGCAAAATATGAGTAAGTACATTCTTTCTTTTCAAGAATGACTACGTCAAATTTATCATCCGCTTTGTAGATGCCTTCATTAGGAGCTTCAGTCATCAAATTTTTAAATTTCATTTTGACAACAGCAGAATTACGACCTGAACGGTTGTATTCAGTGCGCTGAACAACCATTGGTTCATTGTTAATCATTACAACGTTTCCAACACGAATTTCTTGAGCGATTTTCATCGACTATTCCCTTTGTTTTTCAAACACATTATTTTAACCTTTTTTTAATAAATCATGAATGAAATCTCTTAAGCGAATCGCAAGGTCGCCATTAATTTGAGATTTAATCAGGTCTTGACGCCACATTGTAGCGTGCAGGCTCATTTTTCTGAGTTGTGGCCACCAATTAGAAAAGTCTTGCCAATACATTGATTCCAAGACTGCTCTTTTAGTATCCATGTTGGCGTCTTTTAAATATAAATCTAAAAAAGCATCTAATTTAATGAGGTGGGCATCAACATCTTGTGGGTAAATATCCCAAATAAAAGGTTTACCAGCCCACTGGGCTCTTACAAAAGAATCTTCACCTCGAACAATATTTAAGTCAGTTTTGTTCAACAACCAATCAAAATCATCTTGGCAAACAAAAGGCATGCCGATGCATCTGAGTGAGTCTCTTTGCCTTAGCTGATCAAGGGACTCACCTAGCCATGTTTCTACTGTTTTAATGCTTGGTTCATCACAGATAAGTAGGTCTAGAGGAAGTTTACTTTCCCTCATTTGATTCAGGAGTCGAATTAATTTATCACCACCATAGGTAAAAATTAAAACTTTTTTAACATCTTCTGTTTGGCGAACCTCTTTATAGATTTGTTCTAGTGACCTAGGAACATAGTTTGATTCTTCAGTTGTAAAGGAAGACTTCCCTTGAAGTAATCCACCTGAATTAGGGGTAAAGCCAGGATAGTAAAAGTATCTTGGTAGATCCCATGTGTTACCTGGAATGGATGGTAGTCCATGTGCTTCAACGGTCCATGGTTCAGCACTGAGATACTCAACATTCACAATCAAAGGGGGCTTTTTTTCCCGAATTACGCCGCTGTATACCTCGGGTATTGTGCAGGAGAAAGTTTCTATCACCACATCAGGATAACTTCCTTCTTGAGTGAGCTTATCAGCCAGATTCCAATCTAAAATTTCAACTCCGTGAGCGCTTAAATCTCGAAGAGTATCCTCTCCGGCAAGTTTTTTGATAAGTTCAGTCTGATCGCAGAACAATCTGAAAGAATCTTTAGAAGACGTAAAATGATCACTTGAGGAGAAATGCGTATGTGCAAGTCGCTTAATTAAACGAAGACTTACACCAGCATCTCCATAATTATCAACTATATGACAGAAAATATCGAATCGCATGAGTCAAGATACCTTTGAAATATTGCAGGATAAAGTCAAAAATTTGACTGAATTACCTGGGGTGTATCGATTCTTTGATTCTAACAAGAATATTCTATACGTAGGAAAAGCGAAGAACCTCAAGAAAAGAGTTTCAAGTTATTTTCAGAAAACAGCACTATCTCCTCGAATAGAGAGAATGGTCTCCAAGATCAGTGATTTTGAAAC
>DAIQPR010000191.1:0-4140 GCA_036787315.1 Polynucleobacter sp.
GCGCTGGGGGCAATGCTGTCCAACACATGATTCGTCGTGGTGTTCAAGGCGTTGAATTTATTTGCATGAATACGGATGCTGGAGCATTACATCGCTCAAAAGCTGAAGTAAATTTACAGTTAGGTGAAACTGGCCTTGGAGCAGGAGCACGTCCTGAAGTTGGCGCGACCTCTGCACAAGAAGCTAAAGCAAGAATTGCTGATGCATTACAGGGTGCTCACATGGTGTTCATTACAGCAGGTATGGGTGGTGGAACAGGAACAGGAGCAGCACCGGTCGTTGCGCAAGTTGCGAAAGAAATGGGTATTCTGACTGTTGGAGTTGTGAGTAAGCCATTTGATTTCGAGGGTGCGAAGCGATCGAAAGTTGCTGAAGAAGGTGCACGTGAATTAGAAAAGCATGTAGATTCTCTGATCGTTGTTTTAAATGAGAAGCTTTTCGAAGTGATGGGTGAGGATGCAGAAATGCATACGGCATTTAGTGCTGCTGATGATGTGCTTCACAATGCTGTTGCTGGTATTGCTGAGATTATCAATGAGCACGGCTTAATTAACGTTGACTTTGAAGACGTTAAAACTGTCATGAGTGAGCAAGGTAAAGCAATGATGGGTACAGCTACAGTTTCAGGCGTTGATCGTGCACGCTTAGCTGCTGAAGCTGCAGTAGCTTCACCGTTACTCGAAGGTGTTGATTTATCAGGTGCAAGAGGTGTTCTCGTTAATATCACTGCAAGTCGTTCACTCAAACTCTCTGAAACAAGAGAAGTGATGGCAGCGATTCGTGGATATGCTGCTGAAGATGCAACTATTATCTTTGGTACCGTTTACGATGAATCTTTAGCTGATGCAATCAGAGTGACAGTTGTTGCAACTGGTTTAAATGGTAGTAAAAGAAACCAGCAACGTCCAGAAGTAGAAGTTATTTGGCGTGAGCAAGCAACAGGAACTTATAACGCTACTCCATCTATGACTGATTTAAATGCGTTCAAACCAACTAGCCCAATAGCTACTCAGGCTTTGAGCAACATGAACTCTTCCTATGGGTCAAGTATTCCAACCATGGGTCAGGCAAGTTCAGATATTGGAACAAGTGATGCAGTTGCAGGTATCCCAGCAGTATTTAAGCCATCACCAAATCGTGGTGCTGCGCCTAATTTGGGAGCGTCAAGTTCACCTCAAGCTAGATCTTTACTTGAGAAGGGCACTGATTTTTATGATATCCCTGCATTTTTGAGGAAGCAAGCTGATTAAATAATTCCTTAAAAAACAATCTCTTACGAAAATTTGGTGGTAGCGTTCCTCCAAATGACGACGACTGCGCTACTATCTAAGTTCGTGAGAGATTCGTTTTTTTAAAGGAGAGAGTAATGATAGCTGTTAATCAAACTGTACCAAACGCAACATTGTATGAATACATTGCGGAAGAAACACCAGGTTGCACCATTGGACCTAATGCATTTCAAGTATCAGAAGTTGTAAAAGGCAAGAAAATTGTAGTGTTCGGTTTACCAGGAGCATTTACTCCAACATGTTCAGCACAGCATGTGCCAGGTTATGTAGCTCATTATGATGCTATCAAAGCTAAAGGCGTTGATGAAATTTGGTGTGTCTCAGTGAATGATGCATTTGTGATGGGTGCTTGGGGAGACAACCTTAAAGCCGCCAAAAAAGTACGCATGATGGGTGACGGAAGTGCTGAGTGGACAAAAGCACTTGGTTTAGAGTTAGATTTAGTTGCTAGAGGCTTAGGAATTCGTTCACAGCGTTATGTGATGGTTTTAGAAGATGGTGTTGTGAAGCACTTAGCTGTTGAAGCTGGCGGTAAGTTTGAAGTAAGTAGTGCTGAAGCTATTTTAGCACATATTTAATTAGTAAAAGGTGTAGGTTAAGAATGATGTTGAAACAACAAACGATTACAGAGCCAATTAAAACGGTTGGTATTGGTTTGCATTCTGGTAGTCGTTCCAACTTATATTTAAAACCTGCACCGATTAATTCTGGGATTTCCTTTGTTCGCCTTGATATTGGTGAGCAAATTCCAGTTCCAGGTAAAGCAGAATTTATTACAGACACTCGCCTTGCGAGTGTTTTACAGATTGGTGAGAACAGAATCTCAACAGTTGAGCATCTACTATCGGCCTGTTCTGGCCTAGGTATTGATAATTTGTTAGTTGAAATTGATGGTGAAGAAATTCCGATCATGGATGGAAGTGCTGCGTCATTTTTATTTTTGATTCAGTCAGCGGGTATAACTGTCCAGGATGCACCAAGAAAATTTATCCAAATTAAAAAGCCAATAGAAATAATCGAAGGCGATAAACTAGTTCGTTTGGAGCCGCATTTTGGATTTAAGCTGGACTTTACAATTGATTTTAAGCATCCTGCTCTGGATAAAACGGGTCAGCGATGCGTTATTGATTTTGACGACACGACTTATGCAAAAGAAATTGGTCGCGCTAGAACATTTGGCTTTGCCCATGAAGTAGAAGCTTTAAGAGAAATAGGTTTGGCAAGAGGTGGAAGCCTTGATAATGCGATCGTACTAGATGAGTATCGCATTTTAAATAATGAAGAACTTCGATACGAAGATGAGTTTGTTCGCCACAAAATTTTAGATGCAATTGGCGATTTATATTTGGCTGGACATCCGATTATTGGTTCTTATGTAGCTGAAAAATCAGGTCATGCGCTGAATAATTTATTATTGCGTAAGATGTTTGGCGAACCTGACTCGTATGAGCTTGTAACTTTTGAACAGGTTGAAAAAGCTCCCTTAGCCTATCAAATAGATCAGGCAGAAATTAATTAATTTTTTTCAGCAGTCTTTTCACAGCATTAAAAACTGGTGAACTTGGATCGATATCTGATAACAATTTTTCCCAGGCTTCTTTACTTTTTTCACTAAATTGAACTGGAACCAATTCTGGTTTTGACTGCTCGGCAGAATCGATGGTGGTTGATTTTGGGGAAACTTTAAGATGAATTGTTTTTAAAGCAAATCCTGACTCACGAAAGTAATGTAATAGGCTTGGAAGTTTATTTTTTAGCTTACTAACTACTCCTGCTTTTTGGGTAATGAGTTTGATTTCACCATCTGGGGTAATTTCCCCCAAGGTAAGATGGTCGATAAGATGTTCTAATTCCAATTTTTTAAGAGCTTCATTAAGAACTAATTGCAACTTATTTCTATTTTGAACTGCACTTGTCAGGTGAGAAATGGGGTTATCAGCAGATTGTTCGTCTAATAACGCACTGATTTCTATAGGTTCTCGTGTTTTTTTAAAATTTGGCATAAGTCATACGCAAGCAATACAATGGAACATTAGGGGGTTTTTAGCAGTATTCATCATATCCAGATGTATGAATGATAAACTCATAAGTTGAATTTAATCTAAGAAAATCATGGTATCAGGACTTATTAAGAAAATTATTGGTAGCCGAAATGATCGACTACTTAAGCAATACCGCAAGACGGTCAATGAGATTAACTCCTTAGAAAGTAAGTTTCAAGGATTAACTGACGACCAGTTAAAAGCTAAAACGCAAGAATTAAAAGCAAATCTTACCCAAAGTAAGACTCTCGATGACATCCTGCCTGAAGCGTTTGCCTTAGTTAGAGAAGCTAGTAAAAGAACCCTGAAAATGCGCCATTTTGATGTCCAAATGATTGGCGGTATGGCATTGCATGAAGGCAAAATCGCAGAAATGCGAACTGGTGAGGGAAAAACATTGACTGCAACTTTGCCCGTGTTTTTAAATGCATTAAGTGGTAAAGGCGTGCATGTTATTACGGTTAATGATTACTTAGCAAAACGCGATGCCGATTGGATGTCCACTGTCTACAACTTCTTAGGTTTGACTGTTGGAGTGAACTTATCCAATATGTCTCACGAGGAAAAGCAACAGGCTTATGGCTCGGACATTACCTATGGTACGAACAATGAGTTTGGATTTGATTACTTACGTGACAATATGGTTCATGATGCCGCACAGAGAGTGCAGCGTGGGCTCAATTTTGCGATTGTCGACGAAGTTGACTCAATTTTGATTGACGAAGCAAGAACACCATTGATCATTTCTGGACAAGCAGACGATCCAAGTAACCTGGAATAACGTTCATTTTGATATAGACTTCAGTATG
>DAIQPR010000192.1:0-4114 GCA_036787315.1 Polynucleobacter sp.
CTCCTGGAATGACAGGAAAGTTTCTCAACTTTAATCGTAACAAAAAATCAATTTGCATTGACTTAAAGTCTGAGCTTGGCCGAGAAATTATTTTGAGATTGATAGCAAAAGCAGATGTTTTTGTTACGAATATGCGTCCTGGGGCTCTTGAAAAGCTTGGTTTAGATTGGGCGAGTTTACATACCTTAAATCCAAACTTAATTTATTGCCAGATGTTAGCCTTTGGCAGGGGTGGAAAATACTTTAATCGACCAGCTTACGATACGGTTATTCAGTCTTCATCAGGCTTTGCTGCAACATTTGAAAAATCTGCTGGTGAGCCAAGATTTGTACCCATGGTAGTTACAGACCATATTACTGGTCTAGTAAGTGCTCAAGCCATTGGCTTTGCCTTATATCGTCGAAGTCAAGTTGGTCAGGGGGAGCTAATTGAGGTTCCCATGTTTGAGACTGCAGCAGCATTTGTTTTAAGAGAGCACATGGGGAATATGACGTTTGACCCGCCTATTGGTCCAATGGGTGATCCTAGAATTTTAGATAAAAATAATCGTCCTGTTAAAACAGCTGATGGATATGTTTCCATTTCTCCCAACACTGATGAGCAAGCATTTGCATTTTTTGAAGCTATTGGCCGACCGGAATTAAAAGAAGATCCTCGATTTTGCAATGTCACTGTAAGAACAAAAAATAGTGAGGACTATTATGCGATTCGCTCTAGTTCTTTGGGGGGTAAAACTTCTGCGCAATGGATTGATATCTTTGAGAAAAATGATATTCCATGTATGTGCTATAACTCTTTGGAAGATCTATTCGAAGATCCCCATCTGCAAGATGTTGGATTTTTAGAAGAAGTTGAACATCCTAGTGAAGGAAAAATTTATCAAATAGGCCTTACGAATCAGTATTCTGGAGGGATGAGAAAAGAGTTTATGCCAGCACCGAGGTTAGGTGAGAATACCCGTGAAATTATGCAAGAATTTGGATTTACTGGGATTGAAATTGAAACAGCTCTTCAAGAAAAGGCGATATTTCAGGAAGTAAAGAAAGGTAGTTAAATATGAGTAATGCACAACAAGAAGAACAAGATTTAATCATTCAGGACGAAGGATTTGTCCGGCTATTGACCTTAAATCGTCCACATCGACGCAATGCTTTATCAGAGCAATTGAAGATGAAGTTGATGAATGCCATATTAGATGCAGAAGAAGATCCTGGTATTCGTGTATTGGTCATTACTGGGGCTGGTGAAGATGCTTTCTGCTCCGGGGGAGACTTAAAAAATATTAATCAAAATGATCAAGCAGGTGTCAAATACAGAACGCCTATGAATAGAGTTGAGCGAAATATATTTGAATTTATTTATGAAGTCAAAAAACCAGTCATTGCTGCCATCAATGGTAGTGCTGTCGCAGGTGGTTTTGAGCTTGCGTTAGCCTGTGATTTAAGAATTACCCATGAGGAGGCTAAATTTGGATTACCAGAAACAAAAATTGGTATGGGGGCAAATTTTGGTTCAGTAATGCTACCGCGTTTGATTGGACTTACCCATGCTCTTGAGATGCTCATGACGGGGGAATATATTACGGCACAGCGAGCCAATGAACTGGGATTAATTAATCGAATAGTTCCTAAAAATGCGGTTTTAGCAACTGCGATGGAAATGGCAAAAAAGATTGCAGATAATGCGCCTATATCAGTTCGTAGAGTAAAAGCGGTTGCAATCAAAGGTTTGGATATGCCGGTTCATGCAGCATTGCGTCAAGATCCAGGTTTAAATCCATATCTCAGCGAAGATCGTAAAGAAGGTATTGCTGCAAGATTAGAGAAGCGTAAGCCAGTTTGGAAAAATTGTTAAGAAAGGTTTCACAATGAGTCATTTACCTAAAGTTTTGATTACCGATGAGACCCTGCGTGATGGGTTACAAATTGAACGAGAGGGTGTAACGGTTGACGAAAAATTAGAACTCCTCGACTTGATGGTCAAAGCCGGTCTAAATCGGATTGTGGTAGGGGCTTTTGTGAATCCAAAATGGAGTCCACAAATGGCTGATTCTTTAGAGCTTGTTAAAAGACTAAAAGAGACCCCTGGAGTTTCGTATTATGTATTAGCGCTCAATGAAAGAGGGCGTTTAGAGCGATTGGAATACACACCACCATTAGCTAAAGAGACCATGCATGCAACGCATTTACATGTGTGTCCTATATTTATTCAGAGGAATACCAATAGGACGCTTGCAGAGCAAGAGATGCAATGGCAAGCTCCGATAGAACGTAGTAAGAATGAAGGTATCCGAGAAGGAGCGATTGGGCTGAGTGCTGGTTGGGGTTCTAATTTCTCTGGGGAATTTAGCCATGAAACGCGCATGGAATTACTCACGAAACAATATCAAGCTTGGCAAAAAGAAGGAATACCAGTTACGCGTCTAGATATGGCTGATCCCATGGCTTGGAATACACCTTCTGCGATGGCACAGGATTTAAAGGCGATTACGCATCGATTTCCAAGTATTACCAACTTTAGATTGCACCTGCATAATGCTAGGGGGCTAGCTATGGTTTCCATGTATGAGGCCATTAAATCACTAGACCATAGGCATACCATCATTGCAGACACAGCCATTGGAGGAATAGGAGGTTGTCCATATTGTGGGAATGGTCAGGCAACCGGAATGATTCCAACAGAAGACTTTGTCCATATGTTGGATACATTGGGAATTGAAACAGGAATCTCTGTCGATGGCTTAATTGAGGCATCGGTACGTTTATCACAAATTTTACAAAGACCATTACATTCACAGGTGGCCTTAAACGGTGGATTACCTAGGGGGGATCGACTGTATAGTGAGGATGTTCCTGCGGTATTTACATTTGAGGAAGCGCAACACTTTAGGTTAGGTCCTAAAGTTTATGAAGGTAATCCAAGACCCTGGTTAAAAAAATTACAAAAGACCACTAATCATTAAATATAGGATACAAATGAGATTTTTAAAAATACTATGTACTCTAGGCATATTGGCATCTATATCACTGCACCAATATAGTTTTGCCCAATCCAGTTATCCTCAAAAACCGATTCGTTTGATAGTACCTTTTCCACCTGGTGGATCAACTGATATCTTTTCCAGAATGTTAGGGGAAAAGCTCACTGCCATATGGAAACAGCCAGTCATTATTGATAATAGAGCGGGTGCGAGTGGTCAAATAGCCGTCAATGAATTATTGAAGTCACCTGCAGATGGATACACAGTTTTCATGGGGCATATAGGGACATTGGCGGTTAATCCATCCCTATTTGAGAAGTTGCCCTATGACCCTAATAAAGACTTTGCTCCCATCAGTTTGATTGCCATCGTACCCAATATCTTGGTGATTAATCCTAATCAGCCCTTTAAGACTTTGCCTGAACTCATTGCTTATGCTCACAACAATCCTGGTAAATTGACCTACAGTTCTGGGGGCAGTGGTGGTGCGGCGCACATCGCGATGGAGTATTTTAAGTTGGTTACTAAAACCGATATATTGCATATTCCATATAAAGGGACTGTTCCCGCTGTCATGGATTTATTAGGTGGGCAAGTTAGTATGACGATGACTGGGGCGCCTCCGTTAATGCAGCATATCCTTGCGAAGAAACTCATTCCACTGGGTGTGTCTAGTATCAAGAGAATTGATGCGCTTCCCCAGGTTCCGACCTTAGCTGAGTCTGGTATTGCAGAACTCAAAGGTTTTGATGCTACGCAATGGTATGGCTTAGTAGTTAAAGCAGGAACGCCTAGAGAAATCGTTGATAAGCTCAATCAAGGTGCGAGGGTGGCCTTTGACACTATCGAGGCAAAAGAGCGACTTCGCAGTGAAGGGGCTATTGTTCAGGTTGATACTCCAGAGGAGTTTAAGGCTTTTATAAAATCGGAGACTCAGCGCTGGGCAAAAGTAGTTAAAGCTGCAAACATCAAGCCCAATTAACTCTGTAAAAAAGCATAAGAACAAATAAAAAAGCCGCTTTAAAAAAGCGGCTTTTTATTGATGAATAAAAATTACTTCTTCATTGCATCTTTAGCAGCATCAACTGCTGCAGGAGAATCTTTAGCAACGTCAGCAGAAGGAGCTTCAGCAG
>DAIQPR010000193.1:0-4098 GCA_036787315.1 Polynucleobacter sp.
TGGAGTGATTAATCGTGTTTAATAAATGCTCATCCCCCGATTATGGTGAAGAGCCTGAATATCTTATTGACTTTTTGGCGGAAGCTGTGAGATTCGAACTCACGGAGGGCGTTAACCCTCGACAGTTTTCAAGACTGTTGCATTCAACCACTCTGCCAAGCTTCCTATGAATTATTAAACCTTAAAATTGCAAGATTTAATTAATAGTCCTACATTATAGCTTTAGATCCTTTATCAGACAAATTTTATTAAAGTGTAATTTTTTTCTCGTTAATTACACTGAGCAATAAAGAGGATTTCATTAAGAATTGTTTTTGCAATACTTGATCCTCTTCAATCCGTCTTAATTCATTCAGACGCTCCTGTCTGGCTATTGGATCTTTCTCCTCTAACCTCTTTTTATTGGCAATCGTCTGTTCCTGAATAAACTGAATATTAAGTGTTTTCCTGCGCTTTTCATATAAATCGAGTCTAGTATCATCAGCGCCATTTCGAATATCCACTAGACTTGAAACTAACTCCATTGCATCATGAATGCCACAATTAAGACCTAATCCACCAATAGGATTGTTCAGATGAGAAGCATCCCCGGCCAACATGACTCTTCCAACTCTAAATTGTTGTGCGACTCTTTGATGAACGTTATAAATATTTCTGTGAACAATAGAGTCTATAGAACAATTAGTATCTAAATCCAGCAATCTCGCTTTAGCTGACTCATCGCTTAGAGCTTGTTCATCACTCTCTCCAGTTCCCGCAGGAAATACAGCTCGCCATCTACCCTTAAAGTCATCACCTGTTACTTTAAATAAATTCGCCCACTCTTGAGATCCAGCAAAGTAATTACGGAAACAACAACCCATCGATTTCTCAAAGTCATGTATCGACGTCAATACCAAAAATCTCTCAGGCCAGGTATAACCCTCAAATTCAATTTCCAATAGTTTACGAATAGTACTTTTTCCTCCATCAGATCCAATCACATAATCAGCGTGAATTGTTTCTGCCTGACCTTCTCGTAAAGTTTGAATTTCCACAAAATCAGCATTTTGTTTTAAGCATGTAACCCTTGTGCCAAAGCTATAAGTTACATCAGGAAAAAGATCTAATCTTTTTAAACCCATCAATACCAGCTTATGTTGCTCAGTTTGAACCACGAAAGGAAACTTGGTTTCATCTTTTAATAATTCGTGATCAAACTGCGCAACCTTAGATCTAGTATCTCTATCCCAAAACTGAAAATACCTTGCTACTAAACCCTGCTGAATAAATTCATCAATCAATCCCACACGATCAATAAACTCTAATGTAGATGGGTGAGTTGTCGCAGCCCTAGGGTTGTGATCTATGACTGTCTCTGACTCTAATAAAGTAACCTTAAATCCCTCTTGTGCTGCAGCAATCGCAGCAACAACACCAACAGGACCTGCTCCAACAATAGCAACATGAATCGGCTTCATTAATGGGCACTTCCTGAATAATCCTGAGGAATATTGTTTTTAATAACCCTAACACTTTTCATTGGAGCAGGAGTGTTTCTGCTTTTTCCAACAAAGCGAGGAACGCCTGCAGTAATAACTGCAGCGACAGCAGGAATATCACCATTTCTTATCGCATCCGTTGCATTGTCTTTAGAACCACCAACGCAAGCATCTAAGATGACGACGTCCGCTTCTTTACCCGCTTGTAAGAATCCACTATTGATTCCATATACAGTTGCATTGTTTCCAGTAGCCGCAGCTATAGCGGATTCAACAGACATATCCATCAAACTACATAAATGTGTGATGGTGTACAACATTCCAAGCGGCATAATACCGCTTCCTGTTGGGGTATCAGTTGCAATTAGAAAACGATCAAACTGGTCTGCCTGCATTGCTAATTTAGCAATCAATAAGGCTGTTCTTAAGTTACCTGCAGTACAGATTTGAAGTGCCATATTGCTCTCATTCACAATTCTAGGGAAGTCTGCATCAGGCATCGCCACAGGTCCACCATTAACGTGAAAAGAAACGTGAGGCTGCATCTTTAATAAATGATCAACCCAAATTCCTGAAGATCCAGGAATTGAAGAACCACCAGTATGAACCGTTGTAATCATTCCTGCAGCTTTAGCCCACCCAACCATAGGAGCATAGTCATATGGAGACTTAACAGCACCAAAGCCTGCTTTAGCTAACCAAATACCCTTCTTCGCCATTTCTTGAAAATCAGACTCTTGAAGACCTGGCTCAATAATGATTGAACCAGCAAATACTTTCATCCCACCTGGACGATAGTCATCAAAGCATCTCTTAGCAGCAAGAGCAAGTGCTTTCACCCCCTCGGGATCTTTTGGTCTACCAGGAACATGAACTTCTGATGCGCTAATACAAGTTGTCGTACCACCATGTACGTAACTTTCTAAAAAGCCAACTGTCTTTTGTCTTGGTGTGTAATCACCAAACGTATTGTGAACCTGTGAATCAATCAATCCGGGAATAGCGGTAGCACCATCGGCATCAATTACAACATCAGCAGATTCAATATCTTTGCTATCAACATTACCTACAGCTACGATCTTTCCATCAGACATGAAAATTGAATCACCTGTAGCAATAGGATTGCGCCAATCACCAGTAATTATTTTTTTTAAATTTACGATTGCTGTTTTCATTTATTAACTCTCTATCAATCAAATTAAACCGTCTTGACCTTGAATCTTGTCAACACTCAATCCACCAACACGAGCATTGATTCGACCACGGCTTGCTACACAAAAAATAATAGCTACTTCATCAGGCAATGGTCCATCATGCAAAGTAACAGTCATACCATCATAGTGAGACCTCACATATAAAGCATCCTTGTGAGCAAATGGCACATCAATACTTGTTCCAGGACCACCAATTTTTGTGAAAGATGAAATCCAAGCTTTGCCGCCACCTACTGCATCTCGGACTGGGTTAGCAAAAGTCGTAGTTAATAAAGCATTAACAATCTCTTGCTCACCTTGTGTGCCACAAATACCTGCTTTACCATAGCTCTGAATAGGATGATCTCCCATCATTTGCTGAATTCGTTTACCTATTTGATGCCCTAACTCGGTGCTCGCATTAATTAATTCTGATAAGTCTTCCTGATATGCTCCAGCATATGGGTTTTTAATAATGGCGATAACAGCTAATTTAATGAGTGGATTGCTCGGATTTTTAGTATCAATCTTCTCTTCTAATTGTGTTTGCCATTTACGAATTTCTAATTGCATGAATCGTCTCTTTCTTTTTATATAAGGATTTAAAGTCGTTAAACTATTGTAAGACAAATATTAATAATGAATATGAGGGACACTATGAGTTTTGGTAAGACAATACTTTTTTCTGAAATGACGCCACCTGCGCATGAAGAAAATAAATTTAATGCTTGGTACGATGAAGAACACATCCCATTAAGGGTCGCTATTCCAGGATTTGTTTCTGCTCAACGTTACTTGGCCGATGGTGATGATCGTAATTACCTTGCCGTTTACGAAATGGACAATCTCCAAGTTTTAAAGTCAAAAGAATACGACATCGTTAAAAACCAACCTAGTGATTTAACAAAATCAATGTTGAGCTCTGTAAGTGGCTTTACTAGATATATCGGCAACCTACTGGGTGATCAATGGCGTGAAAATGTTTCTAATCCATTAGATCAAGCACAATATTTGTATGCGGTTTTCTTTACCGTTCCAGAGAATGAATTAACTGAATTTGATGACTGGTACACGCAAGATCATGTCCCTATTTTATTAGAGTGCCCAGAGTGGCTTGGAACAAGACGCTTTGAAATCATTGAGGCACATCCTGGTACATATAACCGTCTAGCGCTTCATTATTTAACTACATCAGAAGCACTAAACTCTTCTGCAAGAGCAAAAGCTAGGGTTACTCCTTGGAGAGATCGACTAGCCGCCAAACCTTGGTTCAAAGGCCATTATTTGGTATTTAAAAATCACCAAAACCGACAATATTCAAAATAAGGATTTATATGCGCTTTGCTTTCTTCCTTGCTCTTCTTCTGATGAACATCACAAGCTTTGCACAATCTTGGCCAAATCGTCCTGTAAAAATTATTGTG
>DAIQPR010000026.1:0-782 GCA_036787315.1 Polynucleobacter sp.
GATCAAAATAGTATTGATGAACTTTTGAATAAAAAAGTTATTTCTTAATTGATTTAATAAGAGTATCAATAAAAAGACCCGCAATTCATGCGGGTCTTTCTTCATTGCTTTTAAAACTTTAGACTGGGGCAAACATCTGGCCACCATCAACATTGATTACGGAACCGCTTAAGTAACCGCAAAGTGGTGATGAGCAAAATACAGTTAAATTAGCAATTTCGCTAGGCTCTGTCATTCTGCCAAATGGAAGTTTTTGCGTTAACTCTGTCCAACGGTTTTCGTCGCCTAGTTTATTCTTGGCGTTATTTTTCATCATGTTTTCCATGCGATCGCTTCTAGTTGGAGAAGGGTTAATACCAAACACGCGAATACCATTTTTATGGCTAGTAGCTCCTACACCTTGAGTAAAGGCCATAAGAGCTGCGTTTGCTGTAACTCCACAAATGTATTCAGCACGTGGAGCAGCACCTGCCATACCAATAATGTTGCCAATAATGCCAGAACCCTTTTTTTCCATGCTAGCTAAATAAACTCTCGTTAAATTAATATAGCCAAAAAGCTTAAGTTCCCAAGCTTGTCTCCAACGTTCTTCATTGATATCAGCTAAAGTTCCACCTGGAATTGCTCCTGCGTTATTGATGAGAATATCTACTTCGCCTACTTTTGCAAACAAAGCTTCAGCTGCTTGAGGAGCTCCTAGGTCACATTCAATGGTTTCACAAGTCACACCATAAGTTGATTCAATAGCTGCCTTCGCAGTTGCTAAATTTTTAGCATCACGA
>DAIQPR010000026.1:792-13632 GCA_036787315.1 Polynucleobacter sp.
CTCCTTCAGCAGCATAGGCCATTGCGACTGCTAGGCCAATACCTTTAGATCCACCAGTAATAAGAACTTTTTTGCCTTTTAATTGCAAATCCATAAAAAACCCTTTCGTTGAAAAACATAATTAAGAAACCGAATAAAATCCTAATGAGGTGCCACAGACACCATTTTATTGATCAATTGATCGATAAAATTGAGGGCTGTTAAAAATGATAATGTCTCTTTAAGATTTTTTTAAATATCATACAGCAATTAAGATAAACATAATTAAAACAGTATTTTTTATGCGTTCTAGGGGAAATCACCTAGCGATAGATCATTGACGTAAACTCCAATAAAGAAAAAAATAGTGGTGTTTAGTAATTGCATTAAATGATGAATTGATCAGTAAAAAATAAAATAATGGAGATGAGATGATGTTCAGTAAAAAGTTATTAGTTTCGCTTGTATTGGGAGCATCAGTGAGTGCTGTTCAAGCACAAGCTCCTGCAGCTGCACCTACTGCCGCACCAACAGAAGTAAAGATTGGAATTGTGTCTTTCTTATCAGGGCCTGGTGCTGCCCCGTTTGGTGTTCCTGCAAGAAACACAGCAGAAATGTTGGCTGATGCATTCAACAATGCAAAAGCTCCAGCTCCTTATAACGTTAAAGGTTTTGGTGGTCTACCTGTAAAGCTTGTTGTTATTGACGAAGCTGGCTCACCAACAAACGTAGTAACTGAGTATCGTAACTTAGTGCAGCGCGATAAAGTTGATATCGTTATCGGATATGTTTCTAGCGGAAACTGTCTGGCTGTTGCTCCAATTGCAGAAGAATTAAAAACTCTCACATTGATGTATGACTGCGGTTCACCACGTCTTTTTGAAGAAAGTCCTAAAAAGTATGTTTTCCGTGCTGTTAATCATGCAACAGCGGATAGCGTTGGTGCTGCCATGTACATCAAAGCAATTAAGCCAACTGCTAAAACCTACTCAGGGATAAATCAAAATTATGCTTTTGGTCAGGACTCTTGGTCTGATTTCCAGGGTGCAGTAAAAATGGTAATGCCACAACTTCAAGAAAAAACCTCACAAATGCCGAAGTTGTTCGCTGGACAATATAGTGCAGAGATTTCATCATTGTTGGAAAGTAAGTCTGATGTGATTCACTCCAGTATTTGGGGTGGAGATATGGAGGCATTTATTCTCCAGGCTGGTCCTAGAGGCTTATTCAAACAATCCTCAGTTATTTTGACTGGTGGTGAAGTTTCAATGTTCCGCTTAGGTACAAAAATACCAGAAGGAACCATTATTGGAGCTCGTGGCCCTTATGGAGTTTATGCACCTAAATCAGCTTTAAACGATTGGTATCGTTCAAACGTAATTGATCGTTACAATGCTCCTCCTAACTTAGCTGCTTATCAAATGGCGCATACCTTCATGGCTACTAAATTAGCTTTTGAAAAGGCTATGGCAGCAAATGGTGGTAATAAGCCAAACTCTGATCAGATAGCAGATGCAATGCGTGGAATGACTTATGAAGGTCCAGGTGGTGTTCATAAGTTTAATTTGAGTAATGGTCATCAAGCTACTGCTGAGATGGTTTATGGTCGTGTTAAGCATGTGAATGGTCAAATACAGTTAGTAGATCAGAAGAGATTTGCTCCTGAACAGGTTATGCCACCTGACGGAGTAAAAGCTGCTGATTGGATGGCCTCCAAAAAATAATAATTACCCATTGAGGAAGAAGTATAGTGAGACCAACAGGTCTCGCTTCTGAAGGCTTATCATGTCGAATCTATTAATTGTATTAATTGATGGAATTAATTATGCAGCTTGGTTGTTTATTTCAGCTGTAGGATTAACTCTCATTTATGGAGTGATGCGTGTTCTAAACGTGGCACACGCGAGCTTCTATTCTTTTGGTTGTTATGTTGCTGTTACCTTAGCAGGATTTTGGTTTAGCCATAACTACCCACCTTATTTATCATTTTTTGCTTTGTTCGGGGCGTCATTTATTGCAGGATTTGCAATTGGATGGATCTTAGAAAGATTTTTACTTCGATATCAATACGCAAAAGATGAAGTTGTTATTTTATTGATTACCTATGCTGTTTTCTTAATTTTAGATGACGTCTTGAAGTTGGTATGGGGCGTAGATCCATATTACGCATCAGAGCCTTATGAGTTGCTGGGTAACTTTACTATTGGAGAAATGACTTATCCAAACTATTACATATTAATGATTGGTTCTGCATTGGTATTAGGTTTGGGATTAACTTACATGTTGAAAATGACGCATTTTGGTAAGTTATTAGTGAGTGTGATTCACGATCGCGAAATCAGTTCAGCAATGGGTATTAACGTTGGACGCTTTTTTAGCTTAACTTTTTCGTTTGGATGTGCATTAGCTGCAATAGCTGGTGGTATTACAACACCAACTATTTCGGTAGTACCTGGTCTAGGTGTTGATGTTATTGTGCTGTCTTTTGCTGTCGTAGTAACAGGCGGACTTGGTAGTTTGCCGGGAACAGCTTTAGCCGCAATCATTATGGGTGTAGTGCGATCTTTCTGTGTGCATTATGTTCCTCAGCTAGAACTTTTCGTCATCTTTTCAGTGATGGCTCTTGTTTTAGTGTTTCGTCCAAGAGGTTTATTTAGTTTGGCTGAGGCAAGAAAAATATGAGGCTTGATAAATCACTCATTTGGATGTTTGCGGCTCTTTGCGCAATCTTGGCGGTATCTCCTTGGTTACCACAGTGGATTCTTTTTATAGTTACGCTAGCTGGTGCAAATGGATTAGTTGTTTTGGGTCTAATGCTCTTTATGCGTTTAGGTTTAGTCTCTTTTGGACAAGCCTTGTTTTTTTGTGCTGGTGCTTACACAACGGGAATGTTGTCATTACTTTTAAAAGTATCTGATTTATTTATTTTGATGATAGCAAGCGCAATCGTTTCAGGCTTGCTAGCTTATTTATTAGGATTTTTACTAGCAAAGTATCGAGCAATATTTTTTGGATTATTGTCCTTGGCTTTTTCAATGATACTTTATGGTGTTTTAGTTAAGAGTGAGACTTTAGGTTCTACCGATGGTTTTAGTATTTCAGGATTAAAGTTGTTCGGTTGGATGCCAGAACCTACGCAAATGAAGATCGTATTACTCGGGGTAACTTTCTTAGCTGTTGTTGTAGCTTTGTTATTTGTGAATATGGTCTTAAAGAGTCCAAGGGGATTACTACTCACAGCTATTCGAGATAATGAAATTCGAGCTGAGTATATGGGCGCATCTGCTAGAAGCACTATTCATTTGATTTACGTTATCGCAGGTATTTTATCTGGTGTTGGTGGATCTATCGCAGCAATGGTTTCAGGTCATATTGATCCTAATATGACCTTTTGGACTTCTTCAGGAGAGTTTGTCTTCATAGCAATTTTGGGCGGTATCGGTAGTGTTATTGCTCCTTTTGTTGGAGCACTTATCTTTGGTGTCATTCAAACTGTTGCTTATGGATACTCGCCGAATACTTGGCAAATGACGATTGGAATTTGTTTAATCATTGTTATTTTGTTATTGCCGGATGGTTTATGGTCATTAGTAGCTAAGCTTAGGAAAAAATCTAATGTCTAATATCATTCTCAAAGCAAGTAATTTAAATAAAACTTTTGGAGCAGTCACTGCTGCTTCAGAAATTAATGTAGATGTTGCAGAGGGCGCTTGTATTGGTTTGATTGGAACCAATGGTGCTGGTAAAACAACCTTTGTGAATATGATTACTGGTTATTTAAAGCCAGACACTGGGTCTATTACATTTAATGGCTCTGACATCACTGATTTGCCTCCAAGAAAAATCACACAACTTGGAATATGTAGATCTTTTCAAATTCCTCAGTTGTACAACACAATGACAACTATAGAAAATCTTGAAGTTAGCTTTGGCATTATCGCTTTGCAAGAAATGAAAGGTTCATTAAGAACAAAATCAACTAATGTCATTCCTTCATATGGAAAAAATGTTAAAGATTTAGCGTTAGAAAGCCTAGAAAAATATGGCTTGTCAGCATATAAAGACCAAGTGACAAAGATACTTCCTGGTGGTGTTAGGAAGGTTTTAGATATAGCTATGGCTATGTCTACAAGACCTAAAATTTTATTTCTAGATGAGCCAACAAGTGGTGTATCTGCGGAAGAGAAATTTGACATGATGGACATGGTCATGCAGGTGATACGTAATTCAGGTACAACGGTTTTGTTTGTCGAGCATGATATGGAAGTTGTATTACGCTATGCTCATAGGGTACTTGCTTTTTATGAGGGCAAAATTATTGCTGATGATCATCCTGATATTGCTCTCAAAGATGAACGAGTTCTTAAATATATTGTCGGTCATTCTCAAGCCCAACATGTTCTAGCGGAGAAGTCGCATGCTTAAGATTTCCGAATTAAATGTATCAATACAATCCGTTGATATTCTTAGAAATGTATCTATTGAATTGCCATCAGCCTCTATGGCTGGTTTGGTTGGCAGAAATGGTGCTGGTAAAACAACCTTAATGAAAAGTATTATGGGGATCTTACCTGCTAAGTCAGGTTCTATTGAATTTGATGGTCAAGATTTATTAAAAATCCCTACTAATCTTCGAAATCTAAGTGGTATTGGATACATGCCTGAGGATAGAAGATTGATTCCTGATTTAACAGTTGAGGAAAATATACTTGTACCACTTTGGGCAAATAAAACCAAAAATACTCAGCAGCGTTTAGATTATGTTTATAACTTGATACCGGAATTAATAGAATTTGCTCCAAGAAGGGGCTTGCAATTATCTGGAGGGCAGCAAAAGCTAGTTGCTTTGGGAAGAGCCTTAATGATTGGGACAAAGCTTCTATTACTTGATGAACCCTTTGAGGGAGTTGCGCCGGCTTTGGCGCAACGTTTAGCTGAAGTTATTAGTCAGTTAAAAAGTGAAGGAATGGCGGTCATCTTTTCTGAATCAGATTTACAGTATTCACGCCATTTAGTTCAAAGGGTATTTGATATTGATAGAGGTATTATCAGTAGTCAAATGAACCAAGCTGAGCAACATTAAACAGGTACTTGAATCGTTTTACCCGTTTCTACTGAATGCACAATGGATTCAAACATAGCAATTGTTTGTGCCATTTGTAGCGGAGAAATTGGGTAGTCCTTCGTTGATAAATTAGAAACATCGCCTTGATGAAATTCTTTTGGAATTGCTCCTGCAAATGCGTCTAATTCAGCTTTGATTGAATCGATTCCAGGCAGGATATGACGATCTGTTTTTCCACCTTTGTATCGTACAATCACTTCATTCTCACCGATTGCTTCAATAGATGCTTGATCGCCAAAAATATGCACACGCCAAAATATAGGTGTTGCTCTGACCATAGCAAAGTAGCCATTTAATCCATTCACAAATTGAACTTGAACAGAAGTTGAATCTCTTGGGTCTTGGCCTGCTCGAACAATACTTACTGAAGCACTAACTTGAGATGCAGGGCCCATAAGGTTCACGAAGGCCTCGATTAAATGAATCCCCGTTCCAGTTAGTCCGCCTGCAGGTGATTCCTTAGGGGATTCACGCCAGTCTGAAAAAAACTTTGTAGAGTGTTCGTTACTGTAATGTCCTTCAATGTGCAGTATTTGACCCAGCACATTACTTTTGACCAGTTCACGAAGTTTTTCCATCGAAGGCCAAAAGTGCTTATTTTGTCCCACTGCAAGTACAACATTATTTCTAGAGCAGGCATCTATCGCTGCTTGTGCTTGAGAGTAATTGAGTGTTAATGGTTTTTCACAAAAAACATGTTTACCAGCATTCGCTGCAGCAATAATTTGTTCAGCATGAAGTGAGTGTGGTGTTGCCAAGACTACTGCTTGAATGTCATCTTGGGCAAGGGCGTACTCAAAGCTATCTGATAATTGCATGGACATTTTTTTAGCAAAATCTTGAGTCTCATTAATTTCCTTAGTGACCCCAAGCTTGAAGTTAATGAGTTGGCTTTTATGTTGTATTGATTGGGCAATATTTTTTCCCCACCATCCCATACCAATGAGTGCTGCATTAATCATACTTAAATCCTTATTTCACAATAAATTGATTGACAATTGATTCATCCACTTCGATACCTAAACCAGGTAAAGAAGATATTTTGAAGTAACCATTAACTGGTTGATCTTGCTTGCTAACTACATCATGTTTAAGATACAGGTGAGTTGGGCTGACACCCCAATTAACATTAGGTAATACAGCGCTTAAATGTAGAAGAGCGGCAGCACCAATTCCTGTTTCGGCCATTTTGCTAGCTAAATTAATTTGTAGTTTAAAGGCATTGCAAAGATGACCTGCACCAATTACTCCAGATAACCCTCCTAATTTAAGTGTTTTTAGTGAAACACCTTGAACGCCATCATGAGCGGCAGCAAGAATATCATCTGTTGAGGTTACTGACTCATCAAGTCCAATTGGAATTGGACTTGATGATGCCAAGGCACGAATTCCATCGATATCTTTTTTATGCAGGGGTTGTTCTAAATAGGCTAGTTGAGTATTTTTAACAGCCTGTACATATTGAGTGGCTTGCTCTAGGTTCATGCCCATATTGGCATCAGCACAAATTTTTAAATCATTTCCAAACTTTTCACGAATAGCGATAGTTAGAGCAATATCATCATCTAGTGATTTGACACCTAACTTAAGTTTAAAAAATCGATATCCTTGATCCCATTTTGTATGTGCTTCTGAAAGATCTTTTTCAACCGAGCTATTTCCAATTAGCCAAAGAGGGGGAACTTCTTTGCGTTGTTGTCCACCTAGTAAAACATAAGCTGGTACATTTAAGTGTTTACCAAGAAGGTCATACAAAGCAACGTCGACAGCTGCAACAGTACTTTTCGCATTTTTTGCAATATGATTGAGTTGATTTGTTAAGCCAGAGAGTTCAAAAGCGTCTTTACCAATTAAAAAAGGATGAATTTCTTGATGGAAACTTGCAAGCATATCTTGTAGTGAGGCCCCACCATGACTTGGCGCAGAGGATGCTTCACCCCAACCAACAAGACCATTAGAAGCTTCGATTCTGATAAGAAGATTTTCTACAGTATTGAGCTCAACACCTGCCATAAGAACAGTTTTATTGAGTGGTAGGTTTAAACCAAAGGCATCAACCTTTTTAATAATTAATGGTTCAGTTGTCTGTGTATGTGAAGTCATCATGTTTCTCGTGAAAGTTAAATTTTTAATCGATTTTGATAAATAGCTTCATAAATCATCGCGTTATCTAGATCACCATGTCCGTCATCAAGTTGGGTTTTTAGAAGGGCGATATAGACCTCAGAAAAAGGTAACATGAGATCTTCTTTTTCAGCCAAATGATGGATTAATGCAAAGTCTTTTAAGCTTTGTGCTACCTTACTTTGTGGCTTGTCATATTTTCTTGCAACCATTAATGGACCTTTGATTCCCATCACACTTGATGCGGCTGCGGATTTTTGAAATGTTTTTAATAGCTTTTCTGGGTCAAGACCTAATTTAGTACCAAAGTTCAATCCTTCTGCAAGAGCTGCTCGATGCAGTCCTAGAACAAGGTTGATTGCTAATTTAGCTTTACTTGCATCACCTATATCACCAATATACTGCCTGTTGGGTGTTATGACGTCTAGAATTGGGTCTAAAGAATTAGCTAATTCTTGAGGACCACCAATAAGACCTAGACAATCTCCACGTGCTAGTTGCATACTTGTTCCAGAGATTGGCAACTCTAGAAAATCATGACCTAACTTTCTGGCATCATGTGCAATCTCGCAAAGTTCGTTTGGATCGCAAGTACTGGTACAAATAATCTTCAGTGAATTTTGAGTGTTATTAAACAAACCATCTTTTGCAAATAAACTATCTCTAACTTGAGCCGTATTAAAAACAGCTAATAGCACTATGTCACTAGATTGAGCAATTTTTGCAAGACTAGCGGATCTCTCAGTTCCAATAGCATCCATTTGTGTAGGGTTGATATCAAAGCCTAATACTTTTAATTTAGCCTCGTCTAATCTTTTAATAAGACTTTGCCCCATCAAGCCCAGCCCTACAACCCCAATTGGTTTTGTTAAATTATTTACGAACGTACTCATGTTAGTTTGTGAAAGGAATAATATTAGTGAGAGGAAGTTTGATACTAGCTTGCATCAGATCATTCGCACTCCAAGTTTGCAGTTCTTTGGCAGAATTTAGTACATCGTTTAGCATATCTTTTGCTGCATAACCTTTGTTATCTAGATGTATTAATAGCTGTTCTTCAACAGGCTTAACTTTTTCTTGCCATAGCTTCTGCTCTTCAGTACTAAGGCTGATAAATTCTATACCGGCTTCTTGGAAAACTGCACAGGCCTTAGCTCCAGCCAAACCATAAAAAATTTGTGCACCAGCTTGAGCAAGGGATCTTAACCACTGATTAAAAATGATTTGGAGATGATGAGGTAATTGATTCCAAAAAGTCTTAGATAGACCATACTCAAGATTAACGCGAACTAAGTTAGCGCTTGTACGATATTTAGCAAACTTATATAAGCCAACTGTTTGTGCAGCACTATCCGATATTGAAACTGCAAACACCTCATTAGATTCAAATAGTTTTTTAGCTTCTGGGGTGCTGCTACCAATGGGGATCGCCCCTAGGGCTCTAAAAATATCTGACTCAACCCCATTGCTACAAGCAATTTTTTGATTAGCAAGATCTTTTAATTCTCTAATGGGTGATCGACTAAATAAATTATATTCACTGGTAGCAACCATACGACCCATATATATTCCTAGTTTTTCAACATCTTGACTGAAATAAGAGCGGTAGAGTTTTTCTGAAACTGCTGTTGCAAGCTCTGCACTAGAAAAGATAAAAGGCAAACTTAAAATTTGTGCAGCAGGGAACATTCCAGAGTCCCATGCTGAATACACAGGGCAGAGGTCTGTAATACCTGATTTTAGGGCTTCAATACCATCTCTTTCTGGATGAAGTGAGCCACCCCAGAATGCTTGGACGCCAATTGCACCATTTGTCATTACTTGAAGTCTACGAAATGCTGGTTCAAAAACATCCTGAACAGCGGGGGATTGACCAGGTATATGAGCGCTAACTCTTAAAATATACTCAGGTTTATTCTGTGGGATTTCTTGATCTGTAACAGTTAACCATTGTCTTGCCGTAATAGTTTTGTCATAGACTTGCTGAACGCTATCTGAAGCGATAATTTGTCTGTGATTCATTTTGCCCTTCTTTATTTATTATTTTGCTGTCTCTACCTCTATTGTAAGCAAAACTTTTTAGCGAAGGGTATTAAACTGTGAGTATTCACATAATGAGGTTTATATGTCACTTCCTGATAGCTTAAAGAATCTTCGTTTGCCATTAATTGGCGCACCTTTATTTTTAATTGCTCAGCCCGATTTAGTCATTGCGCAATGTAAGGCAGGCATTGTGGGTGCATTTCCAGCCCTTAATGCAAGACCACCTGAATTACTTGATGAGTGGCTAACTAAAATAACTTCAGAATTAGAACAAGCAAAAGAACAAAATCCTTCATTACCCATTGCACCGTTTGCAGTAAATCAAATTGTTCATTCATCCAATGATCGATTGCTGCATGATGTTCAGCTTTGTGTGAAGCATAAAGTCCCTATAGTGATTACAAGTTTGAGACCTCCTGGTGAAGTTGTAGAAGCTGTACATTCTTATGGAGGTTTGGTTTTTCATGATGTCATCAGCGTTAAACATGCTCAAAAAGCGATTGAAATGGGTGTTGATGGATTAATTCTTGTTTGCGCTGGGGCAGGTGGACATGCAGGTTTGATGAGTCCATTCTCTCTCATTACAGAAGTTCGAGAATTTTGGGATGGACCGATTATCCTATCAGGAGCCATGTCTAAGGGAGAACATATACTTGCAGCATTAGCTATGGGGGCAGATATGGCTTACATGGGAACAAGATTCATTGCTTCACAAGAGGCTGTTGCTTCAGAAGCATATAAACAAAGTCTTGTAAAAAGCCATGCTTCCGATATCATTTACACTAATTTTTTCACTGGTGTTCATGGAAACTATTTACGTTCAAGTATCGAGAGTGCTGGGCTTGATCCAGATAATCTTCCCGAGGGAGAGCTTAAAACAATGAATTTTTCAGGAACTACAGCCAAAGCTTGGAGAGATATTTGGGGTGCTGGACAAAGTGTTTCAGGGATTAAGTCCGTAGAGTCAGTACAAAATATCGTAGATAAGCTTTATTTAGAATTTACTCAAGCAAAATCAAAGTTCAATTAATTTAAGACAATAAAAAATAAAATTTTATGATTCAAATTTCTGAGTTACGTCTTCCAATTGATCACACGCCTGAGGAATTAGAGACTAGCATCATTAATCGCTTAAAAATAGATGCTGTTGACCTTATTCGATTTCAAATATTTAAGCGTAGTCATGATGCAAGAAAAAATAGTGCTTTATCGTTGATATACAACATACATGCTTCGGTTAAGGGTGAAGAGGATGTTTTAAGAAAGTTTTCTGATGATCCCAATATTACATTGGCGCCAGATACTTCCTATCACTATGTTAGTAAGCTAACTAAAGAACTAAAAACAAGACCCATCATTATAGGTTTTGGACCTTGTGGAATATTTGCAGCATTAATTCTTGCTCAAATGGGTTTTCGACCTATTGTGCTGGAGAGGGGTAAAGCAGTTCGTGAAAGAACCCAGGATACATGGGGTTTATGGCGTAAAAATATTTTACAACCTGAATCAAATGTTCAATTTGGTGAAGGTGGTGCTGGTTTATTTTCTGATGGTAAGTTGTATAGTCAGATTAAGGATCCTCAATTTTACGGACGTAAAGTCATTGAGGAATTTATAAAAGCGGGTGCTCCACCAGAAATTGCTTTTGTTGCAAAGCCTCATATTGGAACTTTTAGGCTAGTTGGTGTTGTTGAACGCATGCGACAGGAAATCATTCACCTTGGCGGAGAAATTCATTTTTCGAGTAGGGTATCCGAGTTTTTGATTGAGGATCATCATATTCGAGGAGTGAAGCTTGTAAATGGAAAAGAGTTTTTATCAAGCCATGTGATTTTAGCTTTAGGTCACAGTTCAAGAGACACCTTTGAAGTTTTACACCAATCTGGTGTGTTTATGGAGCCTAAGCCTTTTTCAGTTGGATTTCGTATAGAACATCCCCAATCAATTATTGATAAGGCCAGGCTTGGACCGCATGCTGGTAATCCTATCATTGGGGCGGCCGATTACAAGTTAGTCCATCATGCCAAAAACGGGCGAGCAGTTTACAGTTTTTGTATGTGTCCGGGGGGGACAGTTGTTGCTGCAACTTCAGAGTTAAATCATGTAGTTACAAATGGCATGAGTCAGTACTCTAGAAATGAGCGGAATGCTAATGCAGGTATTGTTGTGGGTATTTCTCCCCAAGATTATCCTGGAGGTGCACTAGCGGGTATTAACTTTCAGAGAGAGCTAGAAGCTAGAGCATTTGTTATGGGTGGGTCAAATTATGAAGCGCCTGGACAATTGGTTGGAGATTTTATTGAAGGGCGTACTTCCACTTCTTTTGGTTCAGTTCAGCCATCATATAAACCAGGGGTACATTTAACTAATCTTCATCAAAGTTTGCCTGATTATGTGATTGAGGCAATGCGTGAAGCGCTTCCAGCCTTTGATAAAAAAATTAAGGGCTTTGCGATGCATGATGCGGTATTAACAGGTGTTGAGACTAGAACTTCTTCACCGCTTCGAATTACCAGAGGAACAAACTTTCAGAGCCTCAATATAAAAGGGCTGTATCCAGCTGGTGAAGGGGCTGGTTACGCTGGTGGAATTTTATCTGCTGGGGTGGATGGTATTAAAGTTGCACAAGCACTTGCTCTAGATTTAGAAAAAGTTTAGAAATTGAAATGAAGTAATTAACAAGTACAATCAAAAAAAATTTAAATAGGAAATTTTATGAAATCCATTATTGTTTGTTTAGCGACCATTTTTTTCTTGGGCCTCAATACAGCATATGCACAAAACAATGCCGTAGTTGTGGTTAATGGCAACAAAATAATGCAAAAAGAAGTTGATGTAATTGTAAAAAATGCTGTTGCAAGAGGTGCAAAGGACTCACCAGAATTACGTAAAGCTATAGTTAATGATTTGATTTTACGAGAAGCCATTTTGCAAGATGTTAAGAAGAATGGCATCGAAAAGAAAGGTGACAATCCTGAAAAAATCAAACTTGCACAGCAACAAGTTCTCCAAGAATTATGGTTTGAAGATTACTTAAAGGCTCAACCAATTACTGAGTCCGAAGTTAGAGCTGATTATGATCGTCAGTTAAATTTAACGAAAGAAGGTAAAAATTCAAATGAATACAAGCTTTCACAAATTATTGTTGCCTCTGAGAGTGAAGCAAATGACATTATTAGTCAAATTAACAGTGGCGTAAGCTTTGAAAAATTAGCGAAAGAAAAGTCATTAGAAAAAACTACAGGTTCCCAAGGTGGCGCTTTACCTAATTGGGTATTACCTGACATGGTACTTCAACCGTTGGGAGATGCATTAGTGGGCCTCTCAAAAGGTAAATTAGATCCTAAACCTGTTAGAACTAATATGGGCTGGCATGTTGTAAGAGTTGATGATGTCCGAAAATTTAAAATGCCAAGTTACGATGAGGCAAAAGGAAACATCTATCAAGGATTGTTGAATCGAAAAAAACAAGAAGCTGTTGATGCCTTGATGAAAAAGACAACTGTTGCAAAACCAAATTAATTATTAATTATTAGTTTTATTACTACTTGTGTACTAGCGTAGTACTA
>DAIQPR010000026.1:13642-18973 GCA_036787315.1 Polynucleobacter sp.
ATTAATTATTAATTATTAGTGGGTATAGATGCATCAAATTGTTGAAGTACTTCTTTCCAAAAAGTAGGAATTGCAGTACTACTTCCTACTTTTGTATCAACAAAAACATAGATCATTTCACCACTTACAAGAAGTTGAGTGTCTTTATAGATTTCAATCACGATGGTGAGTGAGCTGTTTCCAATTCTTGCAGTTCTGACCCCGATGTCTAACTCATCATCGAATTTTGCAGACGCGTGATATTCCAATGTAGCTTTTTTTACAAATAACTCATTTCCATTTTTGGCTTGTTCAATTGGGGAAGGGAGATTTACTGCCCTCCAGTACTCGGTTAATGCAACATCAAAGTAGGTTAAATAATGACCATTAAATACAACAGACTGCATATCTACTTCAGCCCATCGAACTCTTAAGCGATGAAAAAAAGCAAAATCTTTGTAGGCCATAAATTAGTTATAAAAATTAGGAAAACTAGAGACTAAAAAAGGAGTCCATGAGACTCCTTTTTTAAATTAGACGGAAATTAGTGAAATGTCAGAGTAGATAGAGAAAAAGTCGTCAAACCCGCAATTTTCATTAAAAGTTCGTTAAACTCTTCTTGAGTAACAGGTAATAAACCTCTAGCTGCTCTACGACGGTTAAATGTTTCTAGCTCTTGTCTTTCAGAGTTATTGACACTCACTTGAGAAGCTTGCGTAGTTACATTGTTCGTTTTCATTTGATTCTCCGTTATGAATTTACCGGTTAAACAATCTTCAGAAATTCATATAAATTGTTTAACCTAAGCAAATAACGCAAGCAAATGGGTTAAGTTGACAAAATTTGCTATATTTGTAAAAAACTTTATAAATATATGTTTTGTTTATAATTTTTTACATATTTTATCCCTTGAAGAGAACTAAAAAGTAATGTTTTTAAAAATATCTAAATATGTAGCAATTACGCTTGTTGGCCTACTTATTGCCCTATCTGGAGGGGTTTGGTATGCCCAATCTCACGCTAGCCAGTGGGCTAAGAAGTATGTTGGTGAATTTGGCCAATCAATAGGCTATCTTATTGATTTTAATGATTTAAAAATTACTTTAAGAAGCCCAACAGTTGCAATAGATGGATTGAAGATCGTTGATTTAGCCAATCAACATCAACTCTTAGCGCTTCAAAATATCCAAATATCGGCCTCTTGGGGTGGATTAATTAGTAAAAAAATTGAAATTGATCAAATTAGTATTCATCAAGCACAAGTTTTGGCTGAAAAAGAGCCTGAAAATTGGAACTAGCTTAAGTTTATTGAAGCTATCAAGAAGAAATTTCCCTCAAAAGAGAATCAAAAACCTTCTGAACCGAAGGAATATTTAATTAAAGAACTAAGCTTTAAAGAGGGTAGTCTAAAGGTGAATGATCCTGGTAATCATTTTGCAACTGAATTTAAACCTTTAAATATTGAGTTAAAAAACACCACTAATGTGAGTTCTACAGGTGGGGTAGGTGGGCTTGAATCTGCTTATGGAATTGATTTGGGTAGGGTCATTATCCCAGTCCCCAAGGAAGATAAAAAGCTTGATTTGGGCCACGTGCAGTTAGGCGGAGATTTTGATTTAGACTCTCAAAAAAATATCACTATAAAAACGAAAGCAAAAATTGAGGATGGGATTATTGATGCGACCACTAATATTAACAAGTTAAGTCATCAAATAGAAAGTGACATTCAATTAGAGCATTTAAGTTTAGTGCCATTTTTGGATTTTGCTACTCCAAAGCTTGCAAGAGATGAAAAGTCTGGTTCAGCAACTGGAAAATTTAAACTCAAAATACAAGATAAAAAAAATATTTTAGATGGTGATGTCAGTGTTGAAAATTTAAGTGTCGCACCTCTAATTAGCCTGGCTCCAACGATTAATACGATTTATGCAAAATCAGGCGGAGCTGGAGGGAAATTCAAGATACATCATGATCCAGAAAATACACAAGTTGAAGGTGATATTCAGCTCAGTCAATTAGCAGTTTTTGAGCCAGACAAGACAAGTGAATTATTGGGATGGAAAACAGCGAAGGTAGATAAGTTTTATTTTGAAGAAAATCCAAGATCTAAAAAATTACGTGTAGAAGATGTAAAAGTTGATGGCTTAAAGGGGCGCTTTGTAATTTATGGTGATAAGAGTTCTAACTTTAGAAGAATGTTTAAACCCTCTCATGAAGAAATCAAAAGAATAGATCAAGAGCGGGAGAATCTAAAACTACAGCCCAGAGATGATAAAAAAGAAAATGCTTCTCTAAGGCCATCTATTCAATTAGCTAAGAATGAAGTCGTTACGAATCCAAAAGTTGACTCAGCTAGTCATCAAGAGCACACAAGTTCTACAGCACCTAAAAAGCCAATGAACTTTAATATGAAATCCATTGAAATTACGAATGGTCTTATTGAGTTTAGTGACTTTTCTGTCAAGCCAAATTTTAAAACTGATATTGAAAATTTTCATGGAACTTTAATTGGTATCAGCACTTATCCAAAGCGCTATGCAACAGGTGCTTTTGAGGGAGTCATACCTCCAAGTGGAGATATGAAACTAAAAGCAAAAATTGCTTTTGAGGATGCTCGAAGAAACAATGATATGAACTTATCATTTAGAAGAATCCCTCTCTCATCGATTAATCCCTACTACACGACATTTGCTGGTTATGAAGTCAAAGGTGGAACACTATCCTATGACTCTAGTTACGTCACTCAAGACGGTCAATTGAAGGGTGACAATAGATTCATCATTAATCAAATGCAAATTGGAGATAAGGTTCCAGATTACAAAGGAAAAAATATCCCATTAGAGTTAATAGTCGCACTCTTAGAGGATGAGAATGGCGTTATAGATTTGAATTTAAAAGTCGAAGGTAATGTAGACAAACCGAATTTCAAAATCAGTGATTTAATTTGGGATGCTGTTTGGACTATCGTTGGAAACGTAGTTAGTTCACCTTTTAAAATGTTAGGTCGACTAATTGGGATAGAAGGGTATACAGGGTTTTATTTTGAAGCTGGAAAAAGTACATTAAGGCCTTCAGAAACTTTAAAGTTAGAGAATTTAGTTGCAGCTCTCCAAAAACGTCCTAAAACAAAATTAAATGTGAATGGGGTGTTTGATCCCAAGGCAGATAAATTAAATCTCAATACGGAAAAAGTAGATCGTGAAATTTTTAAGGCTGCAGGATTCAAATTAGCTGAGAATGAGCCATTACCTCAATTGCCGCTTGAAGATGAGAGAGTGCAGCGCGCTATTCAAAAAATGTATCCTGCTACAGTAGGACCAATACCTTCTGATTTAAAACTGAAGGATGGACCCACAGGAGTTGAGGGTTGGACAAAATTACATGATGAATTAATCTCAAGAGGAAATGCTAGTGAGAATGAATTAAAAGAATTAGCTAACTCAAGAGCATTGAGCATCAAGAATGAAATCCTCAAGTTCAATAAAAACTTGGATGAGAGAATTAAGATTTCAGAAATTAAAGAACAATCGCTTGAGAAGGATGGAGTTCCTGTAGGGCTTGAAATCGTCGCAAATTAATAAGGTAAACCAACGTAATTTTCCGCGAGTGCTTTTTGCGCAAGTTCTGAATGGCAAAGGTAATCAAATTCTGCTTGTTGAATACGTTGGTCGAACGAGGACTTTTCTGGGAAATGGTGCAGCATATTGGTAAGCCACCAGGAGAATCTTTCGGCCTTCCAAATTCTTTGTAATGCTTTAGAAGAGTAGTCATCAATTCCAGAAGAGCTTTTTTCAGTATAAAACTCGATAAGTGCATTGGACAGATAAAAAATATCTGAAGCTGCTAAATTCAATCCTTTTGCACCAGTAGGCGGAACAATATGACCGGCATCACCTGCTAAAAACAGATTACCGAATCTAAGTGGTTCAGCAACAAAGCTTCTCAGAGGGGCAATGCTCTTTTCAATAGATGGACCTCTAACTAGACTATTTGCAATCGATGATGGGAGTCGTGATTGAAGGACGTCCCAAAAGCGCTCATCAGGCCAAGCGTTAATATCTTCATCGACTCTGCATTGTAAGTAGTACCTACTTCTAGTAGTTGACCTCATACTGCATAAATAAAATCCATCAGGATGATTACCGTAAATCAACTCCTCTTGAACGGGGGGAGTATCTGACAAAATCCCAAGCCAACCAAAGGGATAAACCCTTTCAAACTCTTGAATTGCATTTTTAGGGACTGAGGCTCTACATACACCGTGATAACCATCACAACCAGCAATAAAGTCAGCTTCAATATCAAAAGATTGTTGATGCTGAACAAATTGCACATGAGGATTTTTAGAGTCTATATTAAGAATCTGTACTTGTTCTGCTTCATAAAAGGTCGGTAAATTTTGAGTATTTCTAGCTTCACTTAAATCTTTTGTGACTTCAGTTTGGCCATAAACCGTTACGTGTTTACCGTTAGTCAGTTTCTCTAAATCAAGACGTAGATGGTGATGATTAAAAGCAATGTCAAACCCATGATGGATTAAACCTTCTTTGCTTAGTCGTTCACCAACACCGGCTTGTTTTAGAAGGTCTACTGTTCCTTGTTCTAAAACACCAGCACGAATTCTTGATAAGACATACTCATTGGATTGACGCTCAACGATGACATTATCAATTCCTGCTTTTGTTAGCAGTTGACCTAGCAATAAACCAGATGGCCCCGCTCCAATAATAGCAACTTGTGTTTTAATTTTTTTTTGCATGGATGATATAAGCGTTAAGTATTATATTGTTCAGTATCTACTTCTGATTGGCTCACGGAGTTATATCGATTGCCATGAACCGGAACGTTATTTAACACATTATCAATGTTAGAAAGTGTCTGTTGGGACAATTGAATTTTGTCTGCAGCAACATTTTCTCTTAAATGAGAAATCTTAGAAGTACCTGGAATCACTAATATATCTTCACCTTGATGTAATAACCAAGCAAGTGCTAATTGAGGAAGAGTGCAGTGATTTTCATCAGCTATTTTCTTTAAAGCTAAATAGAAGGGAATATTTTTTTCATAATTTTCTTGTTGAAATCTAGGCATGCCACGTCTGATATCTTTTTCCACAAATTGGTCAATTGCAAGTGGTGTTTGACTAAAAAAGCCGCGAGCTAATGGGCTAAATGCCACAAAAGAAATCCCTAGTTCTCTACATGTTTTTAAAAGGGCTATTTCAGGATTACGGCTCCACATTGAATACTCTGTTTGCAAAGCTGAAATCGGAAAAGTCTTATGCGCTTTTTCAAGTGTTAAACCTAAAATTTCAAATGCACCAATACCTTTAATTTTACCTCCTTTTACAAA
>DAIQPR010000027.1:0-18804 GCA_036787315.1 Polynucleobacter sp.
CCTAAATCTTGAGCAGCTTGCGTAAAAAATCTACCGAGTTGACCCCCTCCTAAAATACCTAAATAAGCAGGTGGGTACAAAGGCCTTGCGTGATCAGTCATTCTTAATTACGGAAGAGTCATTTGTTTAGCTTTATTTGTTTGCGATACTCTAAACGCTTGTAGTTTATTTCTTAGCGTCTCTGAATATAAAGCTAAATTAGCGATTACGTGAAGGGCAGCATTTGCTGCGCCAGCTTCTCCAATAGCAAATGTTGCAACAGGTATGCCCTTAGGCATCTGCACAATTGACAATAAAGAATCTTCACCCTTTAAATATTTTGATGGGACTGGGACACCATATACTGGAACAGCAGTTTTTGCTGCAATCATTCCGGGTAAATGTGCGGCTCCACCAGCTCCAGCAATAATTGCTTTAAGTCCACGGGTTTGAGCATTTTCTGCATAAGCAAACATTTCATCTGGCATACGATGTGCTGATAATACTTGCCTCTCATGCGGTACTTCAAACTCGGTCAATATTTGAGCAGCAAAAGACATGACATCCCAATCCGAGTTTGACCCCATTACAACCCCAACAATTGGTTGATCTGTTTGAGTCTTTTCTTGTATGGTCATCTGATATCCTTCAGCAAATAATCAATTTATTGAGTTAGTATATTTAAAGCCTCTTGGTACTTGGCGGCGGTTTGAAGTATTACTTCATCTGGCAAATGTGGTGCTGGCGCTTTTTTATTCCATGGCTGACCTTCAACACTAACAGACTCAAGCCAATCACGCACAAACTGTTTATCAAATGAAGGCGGGTTTTCTCCTATAACATAAGATTGAGCAGGCCAAAATCTTGAAGAATCTGCTGTTAGGATTTCATCCATTAACACCATCTCACCATTATCATTTAAACCAAATTCGAATTTAGTATCAGCTATCAAAATACCCTTTTGAGCTGCAAAAGAAGAAGCTTCTTTATAGAGTTGAATACTAATATCCTTCATCTGATTTGCTATAGATGAACCAACTCTTTGAATAACTTCATCAAAACTAATATTTTCATCGTGATCCCCTACATCAGCTTTTGCGGCGGGAGTAAAAATAGGCTCACTCAATTGCTGTGCGTTTTGAAGACCGCTTGGTAACTTAACGCCACAAACCATACCTGTAGCTTGATAGTCTTTCCATCCGCTGCCTGATAAATATCCTCTAACAACAGCTTCTACCAAAATAGGTTTAAGACGTTTAACAACGATAGCTCTACCCTCAACTTGTGCTATTTCATTTGGTTGAACTACTGACCTTGGATCTATTCCAGTCAAATGATTGGGTACTATATTTTTCAGTCTTTCAAACCAAAAGTTGGCCATTTGGTTTAGAACAATACCTTTACCTGGAATTGGCTCTTGCATGATTACATCAAATGCTGATAAGCGGTCAGTTGTAATCATCAACAAATGTTGATCATCTACAGCATAAATATCTCTAACTTTACCTTTTGAGATAAGCGGTAAAGAACTTATAGAGGTTTCAAAAAGTGCTGATTCCATTATTTGACTAATTGAGCAAGCTCACCTGAGTTATATCTTTCAACCATCTTTTCAAGACTAATGGGTTTCATTTTATAAGCCTGGCCTTCACAACCAAATGCCAAATAACGCGCTTTACAAATTTGCTTAGCAGCTTCTCTAGCTGGTTTTAAATAGTCTCTTGGGTCAAATTTACCTGGATTTTGAAATAAATATTGACGAATTGCTGCTGTCATCGCTAAACGTATATCTGTATCAATGTTAATTTTTCGGACACCGTTTTTAATTCCTTCTTGAATTTCTTCAACAGGAACTCCATAAGTTTCTTTCATGTCGCCACCAAATTCACGAATAATTTCCAATAAATCCTGTGGTACTGATGAAGATCCATGCATTACTAAATGAGTGTTAGGTATACGTTGATGAATCTCGCGAATTCTATCAATTGCTAAAGTATCTCCAGTTGGTTTTTTACTAAATTTATATGCCCCGTGACTTGTACCTATCGCAATAGCTAATGCGTCACATTGAGTTTGTCTTACAAAGTCTGCTGCTTGTTCAACATCTGTCAAGAGTTGTTCGCGCGTCATAGTGCCTTCAGCCCCATGACCATCTTCTTTATCACCCTTCATTGTTTCTAAAGACCCCAAAACGCCTAATTCAGCCTCAACTGTAACCCCAATAGAATGAGAAAACTTAACAACTTCCTGTGAAACAGCTACGTTATATTCATAACTGGCCACTGTTTTACCGTCACCCATTAATGAACCATCCATCATTACGCTTGTAAAACCACTCTTAATTGCGGCCATACAAACAGC
This sequence comes from Polynucleobacter sp., assembly GCA_036787315.1. Taxonomy (GTDB): domain Bacteria; phylum Pseudomonadota; class Gammaproteobacteria; order Burkholderiales; family Burkholderiaceae; genus Polynucleobacter. The sequence continues at coordinate 2,341 of DAIQPR010000027.1, forward strand.
TGGACTTTGTCCATGATCTTGGTGCATAACAACAGGAATATCTGGATACGACTCAATGGCAGCTTCAATTAAATGCCTTAAAAAAGCTTCACCAGCATATTTTCTAGCGCCTGCAGAGGCCTGCATAATAACTGGTGCGCCAACTTCTTGCGCTGCAGACATAATTGCTTGAACCTGCTCTAAATTATTTACATTAAAAGCTGGTAGACCATATCCATTCTCGGCCGCATGGTCTAATAATTGTCGCATTGATACTAAAGGCATGTTTTCTCCAAAAAGATTTATTTCACTTTGATAATTTTAAGGGTATTTGTACCGCCTGCCTCACCCATTGGTTCGCCAACGGTTAAAGCAACCATATCTCCAGACTGAACAACACCTTTTTTAAGCAATACTTGTTCTACTTCTCTTAAGGCAATGTCGCGGTCAGAACTAACGTTAATTTTAATTGGGGTTACATTTCTATACATTGCCATGGCACGCTGCGTTCCAATTCTATTAGTGAGTGCAAAAATAGGAATATGAATTTTGTGTCGACTCATCCACAATGCAGTTGAACCAGACTCTGTCAAAGCAGCAATAGCTTTGGCTTTTAAATGATAGGCTGTGAAAAGCGCCCCAAAAGCAATGGATTGATCAATTCTTGTAAAAGTTTGGTCTAAGAAATCAGCATCTAATGTTACTGTTTCTGATTGTTCTGCTGCAACGCAAATTGCTGCCATTTGCTCAACAACTTTGACAGGAAATTGCCCTGCAGCTGTTTCTGCAGATAACATAACTGCATCTGTTCCATCCAAAACAGCATTGGCAACATCACTTACCTCAGCTCTAGTTGGTATAGGACTGTTAATCATTGATTCCATCATCTGAGTAGCAGTAATAACAAACTTATCAGCCGCAGTCGCAAGACGTATCATTCTTTTTTGTAAAGCCGGTACAGCTGCGTTACCTACTTCAACTGCTAGGTCGCCACGTGCAACCATAATACCGTCTGATGCATCAATGATTTCCTCAAGAACGCCTGGAACAATTGCTTCAGCACGTTCAATTTTTGCAATTAACCTAACCTCTTGGCTCTTATTTTTGACATGAGATAGCGCAATTTGTCTGGCGTATCTCATATCATCGGCATTTTTCGGGAAACTGATTGCTATGTAGTCAACACCCATGTCAATGGCTGTCGCCAAGTCCTCTTTATCTTTGTCCGTAAGTGCTGGGGCTGTAAGCCCTCCCCCTGCGCGATTAATTCCTTTGTTATTTGAAAGCTCGCCACCCATTTCAACAATCGTATGAATGCAATCGCCCTCTATTTGCTCAACGCGCAAAACAATTAAACCATCATTTAGCAATAACTGATCGCCAACAAATACATCCTTAGGCAAATTTTTATAATCTAGTCCAACTTTAGAGTCATTCCCTAGGGAGCAATAAGCGTCTAATAAAAATTTTTGGCCGACCTTTAAATTAATCTTTCCAGATTCAAATTTTCCAACTCGAATTTTTGGGCCCTGCAAATCCGCCATGATGGCTATTTCTTTCCCAATCTCCTTAGAAATATCTCTAATTAATTGCGCACGATCTCGATGATCTTGGGCAACTCCATGGGAAAAATTTAAACGAACTACATCTACACCAGCCAATATTATTTCTTTAAGAATGTCAGGTTTGGTAGTTGCAGGTCCAAGAGTAGCAACAATTTTAGTGGCTCGAGTCAAACTCATTCAACAACTCTTTCTTGAAGGATAGCAATTGCGGGCAAAATTTTGCCTTCCAAAAACTCAAGAAAGGCTCCACCTCCCGTAGAAATATAACCTACTTGTTTTTCAATACCATATTTAGCAATAGCTGCTAAAGTATCTCCGCCCCCCGCAACTGAAAAACCTGGGCTATGTGCAATGGCAGCAGCTAACATTTTAGTTCCGCCACCAAATTGATCAATTTCAAAAACGCCAACAGGTCCATTCCACAAAATTGTTCCTGCATGAGCAATCATATTGCATAGTTTTGCTGCAGTTTTAGGCCCAATATCTAAAATCATGTCATCTTCAGCAACGTCTTTAACTTCAACATTATTTGCACGAGCTAAAGGAGATAGTTCATTTGCAACAATAACATCCTCTGGAATGGGTACCGAAGCTCCTCTTTGGTGCATTATGTCGATAATTTCTTTGGCCTGATCAACTAAATCTGGCTCAGATAATGAAAGGCCAATGGGCAAACCTGCAGCAAGCATAAAAGTATTTGCAATACCGCCCCCAACGATCAACTGATCCACCTTGCCAGCTAAAGTTTTTAAGATTGTTAGTTTGGTAGAAACTTTAGATCCAGCAACAATCGCAACTAATGGTCTTTTAGGTTCATTTAAAGCAAAAGATAAGGCATCAATTTCTGCCTCCATAAGTGGTCCAGCGCAAGCAATTGGAGCAAATTTAGCCATTCCATGGGTAGTTGCTTCTGCGCGATGAGCCGTTCCAAAAGCATCATTAACATAAACATCACATAACTTAGCCATCCTCTTAGATAAATCTATGTCATCTTTTTTCTCGCCCACATTACCTCTGCAGTTTTCAAGCAAAACTACCTCTCCAGGGTTTACTTGAAAATCGCCGCTCACCCAATCAGTTATCAAAGCAACTTTACAACCAAGCAATTCTGCAAGACGATCAGCAACTGGGGCTAATGAATCTACTGACTGTAATTGTCCCTCTGTAGGTCGACCCAAATGAGATGTAACCATAACAGCTGCACCTGCATTAAGGCACATTTGAATGGCGGGTATAGATGCTGTTATTCGAGTATCTTCAGTAATACGTCCAGTTGCATCCTGTGGAACATTTAAATCAGCTCGGATGAAAACTTTTTTTCCCTGAATTAGATTTTGGCCTACTAAGTCTGATAAGCGGTTAAATTTAAGAGATTTTGAATGAATCATTTTAAATACTATATAAGTAAGGTTAAGTTTAAGGTTTCATCATACATGATGAATTACTGATTTTAAGACTCCAAAAATGCCCAATTGAGGAAATTCTCATAAAAAATCTTAGGCTGTTTTACAATAGTTATTCCTCTAATGTCCTGTTAGGAAATTATAAATGTCAATGTCTGATCGAGATGGTTTTATTTGGTTTAATGGCAAATTAGTTGATTGGCGAGATGCCAATGTACATGTGCTTACCCATAGTTTGCATTATGGTATGGCCGTCTTCGAAGGAGTGCGCGCTTATAAAACTGCCCAAGGCACAGCGATTTTCCGTCTTGAAGAGCACACCAAACGTTGGTTTAACTCAGCCAAAATATTTCAGATGGCGATGCCATACTCCCAAGATGAGCTCATGAAAGCTCAAATTGAAGTAGTTAAGGCAAATCAATTAGAATCCTGCTACCTCAGACCAATAGCCTGGATAGGGTCCGAAAAACTGGGAATCTCTCCAAAAGGTAATCAAATTTTAGTATCGATTGCAGCTTGGCAATGGGGTGCATACTTAGGAGATGATGGCATCAATAAGGGAATTCGTGTAAAAACATCTTCCTATAGCCGCCACCACGTTAACGTCTCACTAGTTCGAGCTAAAGCATCTGGCTACTATATCAATTCAATTCTAGCGAACCAAGAAGTTACAGCCCATGGATATGACGAGGCTCTATTGCTTGATACCGATGGATATGTTTCCGAAGGTTCTGGTGAAAATGTCTTTATCGTTCGTGATGGCGTTATTTATACTCCAGACTTAGCTTCTTGTTTAGCTGGTATTACAAGAGATGCGATTATGAAGATTGCCAACGATTTAAATATTGAAGTCAGAGAAAAGCGCATTACTCGCGATGAAATGTATTGTGCAGATGAGGCTTTCTTTACTGGAACTGCCGCTGAAGTAACACCAATTCGTGAACTAGACGATCGCCAAATTGGTAACGGTGGCCGAGGTCCAATTACTGAAAAAATACAAAATATATTTTTTGACATAGTAAAAGGTAAAAATGATAAATATCATTCTTGGCTTACTTACGTTAAATAATCATGATTACTACTCAAACCCCTATAGAAATTGACTCTGAAGATCTTCCTTTGCATTGTCCAACAGGTAAGGGTGTGAATTGGGATTTACATCCCAGAGTCTTTTTAGATATTGTCCATACGGGTAGTGCAAAATGTCCTTACTGTGGGGCAGAATACCGTCTGAAGCCAGGTGCTAAGGTAGGACACTCCTAATAATGTCTAAAAGCCTCATCATTGCTCCCAATTGGATTGGTGATGCTGTGATGTCGGAACCGTTGATTAGGCGTTTAAAGGATTTCGGGGGGGATATTACTGTCCTTGCAACCCCATGGGTAGCACCTGTCTACAGAGCGATGCCTGTAAAGCCCAATGTCATTGAAATGGCTTTTTCTCACGGCAAAATTGAATTATCTAAAAGAATTAATTTAGCAAAACATATTAAGATGCTTGGCTTTGATCAAGCAATATTATTGCCAAATAGTTGGAAATCAATCCTTATTCCGGTTTTAGCTCAAATACCTGAGATTTTTGCTTACAAAGGAGAACTTCGCTCTTTATTCATAACGAAGAGTCTTGAGAACCCTCCGAAAAAGAATCGGCCTCCGATGGTGAATCATTATCTCAATTTGGCTAATTTAATAAGAACCAATAGTGTCAATTTAAATGAAACTAATCGACCAAGATTAGAAGTAGATGATTCATTAACCGAAAAGCTATCAAATATAAGGATTAGTCCTCTTTTTTATATTCTGGCGCCTGGAGCTGAATATGGGCCAGCAAAACAATGGCCAGTTAATCACTTTGGGGAATTAGCAATTAAACTTTTACATTCAGCTCCATCATCCGATGTTGTTTTGATGGGAAGTTCAAAAGATACTTTGATTTGTGAGCAAATATTACAATTTGTTGACAAAGACTTGCATCATCGTATAAAAAATTTGGCTGGTGTTGCCTCTTTAGATCAATCTATTTCAATTATTTCTAAGGCTAGCGGTCTTGCAAGTAATGACTCTGGTCTAATGCATATTGCTGCTGCATTAGAAATTCCGCAAATCGCTTTTTATGGTTCGAGCGATCCTAAGCATACTCCTCCATTATCCCCATTTGCTGGTGTTTTATTTTTAGGACTTGACTGTTCCCCATGTCACCAAAGAAAATGTCCACTAGGTCATTTAAACTGCCTAAATCAGATAAAACCTCAAGCTGCTTTTAATGAACTTCAACGTTGCATTACTTTAAGGGAATCCAATTAATGTCTCGCTCTGCTCGTTTATTTCATGATGTCGAAGAAGTGATTGATAACTGGTATAGCTCCCTACTTAAATGTGACTTAGAAAGTGCACTTGGTCTTTGGTTTGAAGAAGATACTGTAACTTGTATCCTCCCTGATGGAGTTAGACTTACAGGCCATAAGCAATTAAGAATTGGTCTTCAAGATCTAATGAAAAACTCTATTCTTTTAGATACCCTTACTGCAACCTCTCATACCTATATGGGTACAACCTTTGTTGATAGTACAGAAGCTGTTCGGTTTCAGAAAGATAGCCTAGAGCCATCCTTTTTTATACATATGACTATGATACTGGTTCAAGGAACCATGGGTTGGAGAATTGCGCACTTACATACAAGTCATGTGGATAAAGAATTAATTCATTCTCCATCTATTGCTGGAGATCACGGGTTTCACTGATCATTTATATTCATGGACTTATCTACCATTCAATCCATAGGAAAATGGCCTCAAGTTCCACATTGCTTTGGCTGGCTTTCTTTTGACAGACGAGGGGAATGGCGAATTCAAAATGAATTCGCCCAAAAGAATAAGCTCCCAGGCGAAATAATTACTCATCAAGGCTTTAAAAAATATATTGAAAGTCATCTAGCTAGAGATGATTTAGGTCGACATTTTTTTCAAAATGGTCCTCAGAGGGTTTATATCAATTTTGCTTATGCCCCATGGGTTATAAGATTTTATCCCTTGGATGGTGGTCACTGGGAATTAAAAAATACACTCGGAGAACCCATACAACCTACTGGATGTTTTTTAGATGAAATGGATCAGATATCTTTTTCATCTGAATTCGAAATTGATACCTTAAATCAGGATGGTCAATTTAATAAAGTAAAAGTACATTCGATTGGACTTCTTCATGATCATGATTTAGAAATTTTCTCAGCCTTTGCAAAAATTTTCCAAAATAGCTGTGGCAGTATTGGTGAATTTTTATGGCATCAAAAAATTGACATAGAACCTATACACAGTAAAGATATTCCTAAATTATTTAACTTTATGAAAGCCCCTAAATCTAATTTGATTTAGGGTATTTGCCGTTATCCTTCAACTCTTCAATATATAAAAATTCAAGTTGTTTTTTTCGGGCTTCTATTTCAGATAATAGATAAAAATCATTCGTACTTTCTTGTTTAGCAATTGATAGTTGTTGTATCGCTGCAGGAAGTGCTCCTTCACATGCGTATTTTTCAGCAATTGCAGCGTGATATTTGGGTTGATTATTTTGCTCCGCATAACCTTGAGCCAGTAAGGTCCACCAAGTAACGTCATCTTTTTGTATAGCGGTTTTTTGTAAAAGCCACTTTATTCCATCATTCGTCTTACCGGCAGCAAAATATGATTGCACTAACATAACGCCAGCAGCTTTAGAGTTAGGGTACGCTTTCAGTACTTTAGAGGCAATGTTTTGAGCTTGTGTATAGTCTTTTTTAGCAAGTGCGATTTGAGCACTCGTTAAATCAAACACAAAAGTATTTCTTGGAGATATTTCTTTGGAACTTAATTGATTTGATAACTCTTTACTTTTTGATAGTTCACTTTCTGCAAGATCTGTTTGCTTTTCTTTTAGCGCTATTAATGCCAAACCAAAATGTCCTTGAAGATTACTAATTAATTTTTTGCTTCCAATTTGACTATTGAAGAATTCACGAGTTTGATACAAATCACTGGATTGACCCTGTTGTTCTACCTTGGCCATTGTTTGATTAAGGTAAAAATCTAAGGAATTTTTAACAGGCTTATTTTTGTTCTCATCATTTCTCGCGCGATCTTGCATGTCTGCGATTCGGTCACTCGTTAGAGGATGTGTTCGAACATATGTTGGCACTCCAGAATCCATAATTACTGTTGCTTTTTGTAATTTTTGGAAGAATCCAGGCATGCCGTTCACATCAAACCCCGTAGAGTCTAAAATTTGATAGCCTATGCGATCAGCTTCCCTCTCGGCGTCTCTGGAATAAGATAATTGATTTTGAACAGCTAAGGCTTGTCCACCTATTGCAAGTCCTTGAGCTGCGCCTGGATTACTTCTAGACGCAACTAATGCTAATAATAATGATGCCAAAATCATTACCCCACTACTCGCACCAATACCTGCTCCTCTAGCAATGTGTTTTTGGGTAACGTGTCCTATTTCATGACCTAGAACTGAAGATAATTGCGCTTCATTATCTGCAAGAACTACTAAGCCCGTATGCATACCTATATATCCTCCAGGCAAAGCAAAAGCGTTAATACTTGAATCTCTTACAAAAAAGAATTCAAACTTTGGAGAAAAAGGGCCTGTATTTTCTGAACCAGAAATTTTTTCTTTACGTGCACCTGCTACCAGTTCCCTACCCAATAAATTAATGTAGTCATACATCATCCAATTTGTAACAAAATCAGGGTCTTTTCTGATTTCACGCATAATTCGCTCACCCAATTTATTTTCATCAAGGGGGCTCATATCAGCAGAAGAAATATCTCCCAAGTCAGGAAGAATGATGGGAGCTTGTCCTCCTAAGGGAGGTTCTTTAACAACTTCTTTTGCCGTATTTTGGATAGTTACTTTTTCTTGTGCGAGCGTTTCTAAGGGATACAATAAGTCTATCCAAAACATAGAAACTAAAATAAAGTAAGTGATGCCTTTTTTCAATGAAACCCTTATATAGTGAACTTACAACATTATGCTAAATCATTTTAATCAAGCAGGTGAAGCACACATGGTTGATGTCGGTGACAAGTCACAGTCACAACGTCTTGCTAAAGCAACTGGAAATATTTCAATGTTGCCAAATACAATGGAATTAATTATTGCAGGTAATCACAAAAAAGGTGATGTTTTAGGAATTGCCCGCATCGCTGGTATTCAAGGTGCGAAAAGAACCAGTGATTTAATCCCTCTTTGCCACCCAATTGGACTTACACATGTCTCTGTTGATTTTGAAATTAACAAAGAACAAAATTCCATTAATTGTATTGCTTTGACTAAAACAATTGGTCAAACAGGAGTTGAAATGGAAGCTTTAATAGCTGTTCAAGTAGCTTTATTAACAATCTATGATATGTGTAAAGCAGTTGATCGAGGCATGGTTATTTCTAATGTAAAACTATTAGAAAAAAGCGGGGGTAAATCAGGTGATTGGACTTTAGAAAAATAAGGAAGGAATAATTCATTTTCTTGTTTTTCTATATAAAAATTGTGTATAGTTTTAAAAACATTAAATTCTTCACTAACTAGAAGTTATAAAAAGGGGACCATTATGGGAATTCATTTCCAATTTAAAAGTATCTTTCAGATTTTATCGAGAGCATTTTTCTTATTCTTTTTAGGTATTTCCATTACGTCCCAAATTTTTGCTCAAGGTGTAGAAATCTCTAAAAATATAAAGTTAGAAGGTTTTGATGATCTTCAAGGTCGTACCGCATATCAACCCACAATTCAAAAACAAGGAAATCGTTGGATTGCGTATGTTGGTCATCATGGTGATAAAAAGTTAAACCCCTTAAATGGCAAAGTAGAAGATAACGGCACATCCATCATTGATGTTACAAATCCTAAGAAACCTGTTTACCTACACCATATTCCAGGACAAGAAGGTAAGGCTGAGCGTGGTGGAAGCCAAATGGTACGCGTTTGTAGCGGGGCAAGCTTACCTAAAGGTGATAAAAGTAAATTTTATATGTTGCGAGTTTTTGGAAATTTAGCTCACGAAATATGGGATGTTACTAAGCCTGAATCCCCAACACTTTTAACCACAATTGTTAAAGGTCTCAAAGATACACATAAAAACTTTTGGGAGTGTGACACAGGTATAGCTTTTCTGGTTTCCGGAAATCCTCAGTGGCGGACAACACGTATGACTCAAGTTTATGACCTTTCAGATCCTGCAAATCCAGTTTTCATTAGAGACTTTGGATTAGTTGGTCAGCAACCTGGTGCGGGAGGTCCAGTACCAACTCAATTGCATGGTGTAATTTCAACAGGTCCTAAAGGTAACAGGGTTTATTTCGGTTACGGCACTAATACTGAAGGAATTATTCAAATCGTTGATAGGGATAAATTAATTAATGGTCCTAAAGATCCCACCCCAGAAAACCTACTCTACCCCCAAGTAGCGCGTATTGATATGCCAGCAATGCATGGTGCTCATACAACCTTCCCAATGTTTGATTTAGAAGTTCCTGAATTTGAAAAAAATCTTCTTGGAAAAAAACGTGATTTTATTGTTGTAACTGACGAAGCAATCCAAAAGGAATGTCTCGAAGGCAGACAAATGGTTTGGGTACTTGACTCAACGAATGAGAAAAAACCTTTTGGGGTTTCAAGTTGGACAGTGCCTGAAAAGAGTGGCAATTATTGCTCTAAAGGAGGTCGCTTTGGAACTCACTCTTCCAATGAGAATATGACAGATATTTACTATAAAAAATTAATGTTCTTCTCTCATTTCAATGCAGGTCTCAGAGTTCTTGATGTAAGAAACCCTTTCAACCTTAACGAAGTTGCTTATTTCGTTCCTGCAATCAATAAAAACACTGTAGTTTTGGAATCTCCTCCAAGTGCAAAAAATAATCTTCCAGTTACTGAAGCCTCAAACAAAAAAGCGATTCAGACTAATAACGTTGAAGTTGATGATCGTGGATACATTTATATCGTAGATAGAGCAAATACAGGTATGCACATTTTGTCTCTCACTGGTAAAGCCAGAGAAATTGCAAATTGGAGTGCGGCAGATAAATGATGAAATTTTTCTTTAATTTCGTTGTTGTTTGTTTTTTCTATTCTATAAGTTTTGCTTACGCTAAAGAAATTAATGCCTCCCTTGATCTTGTTCAAGGGAATATTGCTAAGTCCCAACAATTGATTAGGGTAAAACAAAATGATCAAATTAACCTTAAGGTTTCCAGTGACGAGCCAGGAGAGTTTCATCTTCACGCTTATCAGTTAGCAGTAAAACTTTCGCCCAATCAAGCTCAAACAATGAGTTTTAAAGCATATGCAACTGGAAGATTTCAATTTGAATGGCACCCTGCAGCGAATGCTAAAGCGCCGCCATCACATCATCACGCTCTTGCAACTATAGAAGTCTTTCCAAACTAATGTGATAAGTTTTCAGTTCAATCTTAAGAAGCTCTTTTTATTTGCTTTACTTATCACCCCTGAGGCTTTTGCTCATAGTATTGATGAACGATACGATTTGCCACTCCCGCTTCATTTATTTATTCTTGGCAGCGGTGCTATAGTTTTTTTCTCATTTCTTGCGGTATTTTTGACCTTTACTAAATTAAATAGAGTTTTAAACTATCCTAAAGTCATATTAAATAATCTCCATCAAAAAAATATAATACGTTGCTTAAAATTTTGCATGCAGTCTATTTCTGTTTTGATGTTTTTTGTGGTTTTAGGATCTTGTTTTTTAGGTAATCCTAACCCACTCGATAATTTGGCTCCTAATTTTATTTGGATTACTTGGTGGTTGGGATTTTCTTTATTAATAGCATTTTTAGGTAATTTTTGGCCTGTAATTAATCCCTGGATTATTATTTTTCAATGTATTAAAAAATTATTTTTCTCTAATCCAAAAGTAGTCATTTCGGGTACGCAATTCTTTTCTAAATCAATTCATATTGCTACAATTTTTTTACTGCTTTGGAGTTGGTTTGAGCTTATTTACCCAATTGCTTTTATTCCCCATCAAATCGGTTTTTTAATTATTTTTTGGTCGCTATTAAGCTTTTTATGTATGTTCCTTTATGGTGTGTCTTATTGGGAAAATCATATTGATTTTTTTTCAATCTACTTTTCACTATTGGGAAAATTTGGACTTTTTCAATATGAATCAAATAAGGATGAATTACTTTTTCGACCCTTTGGTTTTGAACTTACGGAAGTTCATCATAACAATCAAATTCCAATAGGATTATCAGCATTTATTATTGCAATGCTTTCTACAGTTTTATTTGATGGTCTTCACGGAAATCAAATTTGGAATGAATTTGAGACATTAATTGAATCTAATTTTCCATATTTAATAGACACGAACCGCTACTTTATTGGTACGGTTAGTTTATTAGCTACCTGGCTAATTTTCTTTTCGATATACCAAGCTAGTTGTTGGTTGGGCTGCAAGCTTTGTTCTTCACTTTCGACAAATCGCCTTGGAGATTTATTGGCGCCAAGTCTAATACCTATCGCTATCGCGTATCTAGTAGCTCATAATTTTTCTAGCTTTGTTATTCAGGCACAAAATATCATTTATTTAATATCCGACCCCTTTCATCTGGGATGGAATATATTTGGTACGATAGAATTTCGACCCAATATAGCAATATTAGATGCTGGCCTTATTTGGTATTTGGCATTATTTTCGATTGTTTTTGGTCACATTCTTGCAATTGTGATTTGTCATTTCATCCTATTAAAGATTACTAATACAAAAAAAGAAATGCTTTATTTATCTTTGCCAATAACTTTGATTATGGTGCTTCTAACGATGATGAGTTTAATCATCATCGCTGAACCTATGACAAATTAAAGCAGATAATCGTATTAACTATCTGCTCAAGACATTTGTAGAAGAATTAAAAGCCTTATTTAGATGATTTCTTTTTCAACCAAAGACCAATCACTACCACTAATAAAATTCCTAAAACTTGGAATGGTAAGTCTGCATTTTCTGGACCCAAGGCATTGATCAATGAATCATGAACTGCTGGATCAGTTGCAAACATTTCACCAGCAAGGTATCCCAATAATGCAGCTCCCAAAGTAATAATTACTGGAAACTTTTCCATAACCTTAAGTAACATAGTACTTCCAAAAATAATCAAAGGAATACTCAAGGCTAATCCTAATAAAATTAATGGCATTCTCATGCCATCAGGCGCTCTATCTGCAGCGGCAGCAACAGCAACAACATTGTCTAAACTCATCACTAAGTCAGCAATTAAAATCGTACGAATTGCAGAAAAAACACTTGGTGGAGCAGTCATTTCTTCATCATCATCGCCATCTGCCATCAACTGAACACCAATATAAACAAGCAATACAGCACCAATAATCTTTAAATATGGCAAAGTTAGTAACTGTACAGCAACTAAAGTTAATATTATCCGCATAACAATTGCAGCTGCACTTCCCCAAAATATAGCTTTCTTTTGATGCTCCTTGGGTAAGTTTCTAGATGCCATTGCAATAACAACAGCATTATCTCCAGATAACAATATGTTTGTAAAAATAATATAGGCTAGAGCTACCCAAACTGCGCTTGATGAAAAGTCCATTGCTTGTCCTTGTTCTTATTGTAAAAAAACGATTTTGTTATTTTAGTAGATATATGAAATTTTATTCAACAAAAAAGGGGCAAGGCCCCTTTTTATAATAAACACAAAATTATTAAATCATTGCTTTAAGTAACTTTGCCATTTCAGAAGGATTTCTTGTGATCTTAAATCCACACTCTTCCATAATCGCTAGTTTTGCATCAGCAGTGTCTGCACCACCTGAAATTAAGGCTCCAGCATGACCCATTCTTTTTCCTGGAGGAGCTGTTACTCCTGCAATAAAGCCAACGATTGGCTTTTTCATATTGTCACGACACCAACGAGCAGCATCAGCTTCATCTGGGCCACCAATTTCACCAATCATAATGACTGCATCGGTGTCTGGATCATCATTAAAAGCTTTCATAATGTCAATATGTTTTAAACCATTGATTGGGTCACCACCAATACCAACCGCTGAAGATTGTCCAAGACCAATTTCTGTCAACTGCGCAACAGCTTCATAAGTCAATGTTCCAGAACGACTTACAACACCAATTCTGCCTTTACGGTGAATATGACCAGGCATAATTCCAATCTTAATCTCTTCAGGTGTAATCAAGCCTGGGCAGTTAGGTCCTAACAATAAAGTCTTCTTTCCACCCTTAGCTTCTTTTTCTTTCATACGATTTCTGACTTCCAACATGTCTCTGACAGGAATACCTTCAGTAATACATATTGCCAAATCTAAATCAGCTTCTACAGCTTCCCAAATAGCTGCCGCGGCACCGGCAGGTGGGACGTAAATAACGGAAACAGTAGCGCCAGTTTCTTTAGCTGCATCTTTTACGCTTCCAAAAATTGGAATACCAAAAATTGATTCGCCAGCTTTTTTTGGATTTACACCAGCAACAAAACATTCTTTTCCATTTGCATACTCTTGACACTTTTCAGTATGAAACTGACCTGTTTTTCCAGTAATCCCTTGTGTGATTACGCGTGTATTTTTATTAATTAATATAGACATTTGTGTTCCCTTTTAATTATTTAACTGAGGCAACCACTTTGGTTGCTGCTTCGGCCATTGTGTCAGCGCTGATAATAGGCAATCCAGATTCAGCCAACATCTTTTTACCTAAGTCTTCATTTGTACCCTTCATACGCACAACTAAAGGTACAGATAAATTTACAGCCTTACATGCTTGTATGACACCATCAGCAATCACGTCACAACGCATAATTCCGCCAAAAATATTTACCAAAATTGCCTTTACGGATTTGTTTTTCAACATAATCTTGAAAGCTTCTGTAACTTTTTCTGCTGTAGCACCACCGCCAACGTCCAAGAAGTTAGCAGGTGATCCACCAAATAACTTAATGGTATCCATTGTTGCCATTGCTAATCCAGCACCATTTACTAAACAACCGATATTGCCATCGAGTGAGATATATGCCAAATCAAACTTAGACGCTTCAATTTCAGCTGGATCTTCTTCTGCTTCATCACGGTATGCCACAATCTCTGGATGTCTGAATAATGCATTTGAATCAAAGTTAAATTTTGCATCTAATGCCTTGATATTGCCGTTGCCTTCTAGAATTAATGGATTAATTTCCACTAATGAAGCATCAGTTTCCATATATGTTTTATACAAATTTACGAGCACTTCTTTTGCTTGTGCTTGTGATGCCTCAGGTACCCCAATCCCTTTAACTAAATTAGTGGATTGTTCTTCAGTAACGCCCGACAAAGGATTGATAAATTCTTTAATTATTTTCTCAGGGGTATGAGCAGCAACTTCTTCAATGTCCATACCACCTTCGCTAGAAGCCATGATGACCACTTTTTGTGTCTCACGGTTTGTCAAAATGCCAACGTAGTACTCTTTTTTGATATCAGCGCCATCTTCAATCAAAAGTCTTCTCACTAACTGCCCCTCAGGACCTGTTTGATGTGTCTTTAACTGCATGCCCAATATGTTTGTGGCATAAGTTTTAACTTCGTCCATACTTTTAGCAACTTTAACACCACCACCCTTACCTCTACCTCCAGCATGAATCTGAGCCTTAACTACCCATACTGGTCCGCCTAATTTTTCAGCAGCAGCAATTGCCTCATCAACACTGAATGCTGGAATTCCATTCGGTACAGGAATATTAAATTTGCGAAGGAGTTCTTTTCCTTGGTATTCGTGGATTTTCATAATTGCTTCCTTTTATTGAACATTAATTTTAACGATGATAACGGTGAATAATGATTGAATGAAGTCAAAATATATCACTTTGTAGATATTGTAAATTTGCCAGGCACTAAAGGATGACCAAACCAGATTGGATGGTACTGCTTAACAACTTCTCCATCAGTCCTTAATGAATGACAACCATTAAAGTGAAACGGTAATTCTTCATTTGGGTGTTTTTTTTCATGAGAACTTAACTGTACATTAAACACCTCACCTACAAAGGCCTGAGTTGCAACAGTCGGTATTAACTTTGTAAGTTCAGAAATATGAGTACATCCTTGGATACCCCCAAGTCGATTTTTTACACCTTCTCTAAAGCCTTCTAGAAGGTTTAATCCTATTAATTTGGAATAATCTGGACCGATTTGATCGCATGCCCCCAAATACGGAACTTGAAGAGATTTAGCATTTGCATCAACCACATCCATTCTTTCATTGATAGTAAGCGTTAACATCATATGATGAATTGGCTCTCCAGCTTTTCGGTTTACTGCCGCCAATTGAAAATCTTTTGCTTTGGTATCGATAATTTCTGCCTCGATATCCCAAAGATTATCTTCTCTGTGATACGCCTTTAAATCGATTTTTCGCTCGTGAACGAGCCTCCTCGAATTTATTTTCGGTGTCAAATTTTCCGTCATCCCTATAGTCTAGCATTTCATTTTGACTCATCTAGGGTTTTCCCTTTAATAATTTTATAGATTACCTCTTGATCAAAGCCCCTGCTAGCCATAAACCGAATCTGTTTTGCTAATAATTTTGGATCATTGGTCAATGAACCAAACTTTTTTGACCATACTGCAAACGCACGTTCAAACTCAGAATGTTTTAAAACACTCAGTTGTTCTGCTATGGCCTCTTGACCCAATTCGTGCTTTCGGAGCTCTTGGGAAATTCGGTTTACCCCAAATGTTTGAGATTTTCTTTGAACAAAATTTTCAGTAAATCGTTCATTCGATAAATAATCTTTAGCCTTTAATTTTTCAATAACTTCATCGAGCTCCTCATTACTTAGAGCATAAGCTTGAAGTTTTCGACGAAGTTCAATTTCGCTATGATCCCTCATTGAGAGATAACGAATGCCACGGGCCAAAAGACTTATCCTTTGAGTGCTTTTGCCCGTTTCAATTTGTTCTATTTGGTCTCTAAGCTTCTGGAGGTTCGACTTCGTCATCATCCTTACCAGAAATTACTGCTTTATTACTATTAATTCCTAACTTTGCACGAATAAGGCCTTCTATTTCTTTAGCAAGTTCTTGGTTAGCCTTTAGAAAATCACGTGCATTATCTTTACCTTGACCAATTTTTTCGCCCTTGTAGCTATACCAGGCTCCTGATTTTTCAACGATATCTGCCTCAACACCCATATCAATAATTTCACCTTCTCGAGAAATTCCAGTTCCATACATGATGTCAAATATAGCTTCTCTAAATGGGGGAGACACTTTATTTTTAACCACTTTGACACGTGTTTCATTACCGACATTGTCATCACCCTTTTTAATACTTCCAATCCTACGAATATCTAGTCTCATAGAAGCATAAAACTTCAACGCATTTCCGCCAGTTGTCGTTTCTGGAGAACCAAACATAACTCCAATCTTCATCCTTATTTGATTAATAAAGATAATCATCGAATTAGTACGCTTGATCGTTCCTGTCAGTTTACGAAGAGCTTGACTCATTAA
>DAIQPR010000028.1:0-18413 GCA_036787315.1 Polynucleobacter sp.
AATTAGTTCTACTCAGTATGTTACCGAGAAACATCGTACCAAAAAAGCCAGCAATGATGGATCCAATTAATGGAGCAAGAGGAATTAAAATTAATAGAGAAGGATTTAAAGTTGACGTCATAATGTTTTCTATCGAATAGCCCTATTAACCTTTCAACTGACCAAGATCTTCTGTACTAACAGTATCGCTACTGCGGAATAGAATCACTAAAATAGCCAAGCCAATTGCAGCTTCTGCGGCAGCTACTGTCAAAATAAAGAAGACGAAGACTTGGCCTAACATGTCACCCAAGTAATGTGAGAAGGCAATGAAATTTGTATTCACAGCTAGAAGCATTAACTCAATAGACATCAACAAAACAATAATGTTTTTTCTATTTAAAAATATGCCAATAATGCCGATTGCAAATAGCATTGCTGCTAATACTAAATAATGGGCTAATGTAATCATATTTTTTTACCAGTCTGACGATTTTCATTTTCCGCATCCATTGAAACAATGCGAATACGATCTGAAGATTTAGTACGAATCTGCTCTGCGATGTCCTGTGTTTTATGGTCTTTACGACGGCGAAGCGTTAAAGCAACAGCAGCAACAATCGCTACTAGCAAAATGATTCCAGCAATCTCAAAATTAAATACATAATCTCCATAAATCATCTTGCCTAAACTCATTGAATTACTCTCTCCATCCGGAGTAGATTTAGGCAATGGATATACCGTACCAATAAAACCTCTTACTAAAACAACTGTCATCTCTGCAACGATGATCGCACCAACTAATGAAGCAAGAGGAATAAATTGTTTGAATTGATTTCGTAAATGAGAGATATCTAAATCCAACATCATCACTACGAAAAGGAATAAAACCATTACAGCACCAACGTAAACAAGAATGAGCGCAATCGATAAAAATTCTGCTTCCAATAGCATCCAAATACCAGCGGCATTAAAAAATGCAAGTACTAAAAATAATGCGGCATGTACCGGATTTTTAGCTGTTATCACTCTTAATGCTGAGAATACTAAGACAGCAGCAAAGCTATAAAAAAACACTAAGGTAGGATCAAAGTTCATATTTATTCTTAACGATACTTGGCATCAGCCGATTTATTTGCTGCGATTTCTTTTTCAAATTGATCACCAACAGCCAATAACATGTCTTTTGTAAAGTACAAATCGCCACGCTTCTCGCCATTGTATTCATGAATATGTGTCTCAACAATCGCATCTACAGGGCATGCCTCTTCGCAAAAGCCACAAAAAATACATTTTGTTAAGTCGATGTCATATCTGGAAGTTCTGCGAGTTCCATCTTCTCTTAAATCAGATTCAATCGTAATGGCCATTGCGGGACATACTGCCTCACACATTTTGCAGGCGATACATCTTTCCTCACCATTTGGGTATCTTCTCAACGCATGAAGTCCACGGAACCTTGGAGACATTGGTGTCTTTTCTTCAGGATATTGAATAGTAGTTTTTGGAGCAAATAAGTAACGCCCCGTAAGACCCATACCCTTAAAAACCTCTTTAAGAAGTAAGCTATTTAAAAATTCGCGGACATTATTAAGCATATTGAATTCCTATTGTGAAGAGCTTCATCATTTCCAAACACTCCATGGTGAAACTATCCATGCACCAATTACTACAACCCAAAATACCGACAAAGGTATAAATACTTTCCATCCCAAACGCATGATCTGGTCATATCGATAACGCGGTAAGGATGCGCGTAACCATATGAAAACAGATAAAAGGAAAAATGTTTTACCAAATAACCAGAAGAATCCTGGAATATCACGAAGAACAGGTATGTCTAGAATCGGTAACCATCCACCCAAAAATAAAGTAGCGCACATGGTGGTGATCAAAATCATATTTGCATACTCGGCAAGGAAGAACATAGCAAAAGCCATACCAGAGTACTCAATCATGTGTCCTGCAACGATTTCAGACTCGCCTTCCACAACGTCAAAGGGGTGGCGATTTGTTTCTGCAACACCAGAAATGAAATAAATAACGAACATTGGTAGCAATGGCAACCAATTCCATGACAAGAAATTAAGTCCGTGTGATGCAAAAAAGCCCTGGGACTGAGAACGAACTATATCACCGAGGTTAAGAGATCCGGTAATCATTAAAACTGTTACCAAAGCAAAACCCATTGCAATCTCATATGAGACCATTTGGGCTGAAGCACGCATTGCTCCCAAGAAAGCATACTTAGAGTTCGACGCCCAACCTGCCAAAATAACGCCATATACTCCAACTGAAGTAATTGCCATTACATACAAAAGTCCAGCGTTGACATCAGCTAGAACCATACCATCTTGGAAAGGAACAACTGCCCAAGCTGCAAATGCAGGAGCAATTACCATTACTGGTCCTACGATGTACAACAACTTATTCGCACGAATCGGTTGAATGATTTCTTTAAGCAACAACTTCAAAGCATCAGCTATCGGTTGTAACAAACCTAAAGGACCTACACGATTAGGTCCCATTCGAGTGTGCATCCAACCAATTAATTTTCTCTCCCAAAGAGTGAGGTAAGCAACACAAGCAAACATTGGAAGTACGATAATGACAATGCGGACTAAAGCCCATACAACTGGCCATAAAGGCCCAAATAATACCTGCCCCTGAGAGGTAATCATTTCAATCATTGGGCACTCTCCACAACTAAAGAACCGAAGGCATCACCAAGCATTGCACTTATTGGAGTACCCGAAGATATTCGAACAGCGCTTGATGCCAGGCCATTTTGTAAAATAGCAGGCATCACAACAGATTGATTCCCCTGCGTTACCTTGATCAAATCACCATCTTTTAAATTCAACTGATGAAATAGTTCCTTAGAAAGACCAGCCTTAAGAGCATTCTTACTATCTATCGTGAGGTGCAATGAAGGAGCCCTTCTTACAATCGCATCAGAAGAATAAATAGGAACATCAGCAACTCTCTCAATTGAATCAGAGCTCATTGATGATGCTATTGATAATTCAATTTGTACATTATTAGATAGCTTGCTAGAAATATCTGCGTCACCTAAAGCTGAACTTGTAACTTCGTCAACTGCATTAAACGCAAATCCATCTAATTTGAGTAAATCAGCTAAAACACGTAAAACTTTCCAACCAGGGCGTGATTGACCTAAAGGTCTAACCGCAGCCTGAATAGTTTGAACATCTCCAGCGATATTAATGTAAGTTCCCGCCTGCTCGGAATAAGGTGTCACAGGCAGAATTACATCCGCTAAATCAAGTAAATCATCTGAAAGATAAGAACTGATAGCAATAACAGTTTGAGCTTGAAGAAGCGCTGCTTTAGCTTTTTCAGGATTTGGTAAATCCAAACTAGGTTCTACCTGATACAAGATAACAGCCTTTTTAGAGCCGTCAAGAATTGGTTGAATACCATTGCTTGTTGCACCAACAACGTGAGCGCCTAAATAATTAGCCCCATCACCCAAGAATCCAATTGTTGCTGCAGTTTGTTCAGCAATCCACTGTGTCCAAGCAGCAATTTGATGTGCATCAGGATGAGCAAGAGCCATATTGCCAATCAAAATGGATTTTTGTGAGCCAGACAACATTCCATCAGCAATTTGTTTTGCCTTTTCACTAGTTTGTGTCAAGCCAAGAGGGGCAGATATTCCTTTTGCTGTAGCAACTGCAACAGCAATTTCCTGTAATGTATTTAGCCATTGCGACGGTACTTGAGAAATAGACTTAGCAGGAATTAACCAATCATCTGCGCCACTGTCTAATCTAAATAATTGCAAACCAAACTTGCTTGCTTTACGAAGTCTAGTTGCAATTAAAGGATGGTCTTTACGTAAAAAGCTACCAATTACAAACGCACGCTCAAGTTTCTCAAACTCAGCAATTGGTCTACCAAGCCAAGGAGTAATCTGATTAATTGGATTAGTTTGACGTAAACGCGTTTCGATTTCAGTAGATCCAATTCCTTTAACTAACTTTTGTAAAAGGAACAATTCTTCAATACTTGTCATTGGATGTGCAAGTGTGGCAATTGCTTGCGCTGAATGGTCTGCCTTAACTCCAGATAATCCGCTTGCAACATACTCTAATGCTGTCTGCCAATCAGTTTCAATCCACTCGCCATTTTGCTTCACAATTGGCTGTTGTATACGGTCTTCGCTATTTAAACCTTCATATGCAAAACGATCTTTATCTGAAATCCAACATTCGTTGATAGCTTCATTTTCTAGTGGTACAACGCGCATTACACGATCTGCTTTAGTCTGAATAATCGTATTTGTTCCAAGAGAATCGTGAGGACTTAAAGATTTTTTTCTACCTAATTCCCAAGTACGCGCAGCATATCTGAAAGGCTTACTAGTGAGTGCTCCAACAGGGCAAATGTCAATCATATTTCCAGACATTTCGGAATTAACAGTCTGACCAACAAAAGATGTAATTTCAGAATGCTCACCACGACCAAGCATTCCTAACTCCATAACGCCTGCAACCTCTTGGCCAAATCTTACACAACGTGTACAGTGAATGCAGCGACTCATTTCTTCCATTGAGATCAATGGGCCCACATTTTTATGAAATACGACGCGTTTTTCTTCTTGATAACGAGAGCTTGACTTGCCATAGCCCATTGTTAAATCTTGTAATTGACACTCTCCACCTTGATCACATATAGGACAATCTAAAGGGTGATTGATCAATAAAAACTCCATCACTGATTTTTGTGCATTAACTGCCTTTTCAGAACGAGTAAAGATCTTCATCCCTTTATTGACCGGAGTTGCACATGCAGGAACTGGCTTTGGAGCCTTCTCTACTTCGACCAAACACATTCTGCAATTCGCAGCAATGGATAATTTTTTGTGATAACAAAAATGGGGAATATAAGTACCAATGCTTTGCGCGGCTTGAATGACCGTTGAGCCTTCTTTGACTTCAACTAATTTGCCATCAATCTCAATTTCAACCATTCTACTTACTCACTTTGATCATTGATTCATTAAACATATTGTGGAA
This sequence comes from Polynucleobacter sp., assembly GCA_036787315.1. Classification (GTDB taxonomy): domain Bacteria; phylum Pseudomonadota; class Gammaproteobacteria; order Burkholderiales; family Burkholderiaceae; genus Polynucleobacter. Next base: position 5,022 of record DAIQPR010000028.1, read on the forward strand.
CTAAACAACGCTTGTTCTCGACGTGATAAACAAATTCAGGCATGTAATGCTTTAACATTCCACGAACAGGCATCGCAGCCGCATCACCTAAAGCACATATCGTTCTACCCATGATGTTGCCAGCTACTTCATTCAGTAAATCTAAATCTTCAGGTCTTCCTTGACCATGCTCTATTCGATTTACCATTCTCCATAACCAACCAGTTCCTTCTCGACATGGTGTGCATTGACCACAAGACTCTTCATGATAAAAGTAAGATAAACGCAATAAAGATTTAACCATGCAACGCGTTTCATCCATCACAATGACAGCACCTGAACCCAACATAGATCCAGCTTTAGCAATGCTGTCGTAATCCATATCTGTAGCAAGCATCATGTCGCCTGGAACAACTGGAGCTGAAGAACCACCTGGGATAACAGCCTTTAATTTTTTACCATCTCGCATCCCACCAGCTAATTCAAGCAACTTAGCAAAAGGTGTTCCTAAAGGAATCTCATAATTACCAGGTCTAGCTACATCCCCAGAAACTGAGAAGATTTTCGTTCCACCATTATTAGGCTTACCCAATTGAGCGTAGTTATCTGCACCAATTGAGAAAATAAATGGCACTGCTGCAAAAGTCTCAGTGTTATTAATGGTTGTTGGCTTGCCGTATAAACCAAAACTTGCCGGGAAAGGAGGCTTAAATCTTGGTTGACCTTTTTTACCTTCCAAAGACTCTAATAGAGCAGTTTCTTCTCCGCAAATATATGCACCATAACCATGGTGAGCATGTAATTGAAAAGAAAAATCAGTTCCCATAATATTGTTGCCTAAAAAGCCAGCAGCTCTTGCTTCCTCTAAGGCTTGCTCAAAAATTTCGTACTCATTCCAAATTTCACCATGGATGTAGTTATATCCAACCGGGATACCCATAGCATAGGCTGCAATTGTCATACCTTCAATCAAAGCATGTGGGTTGTAACGCAAAATATCGCGATCTTTAAAAGTTCCAGGCTCGCCCTCATCTGAGTTGCAAACTAAATACTTATCACCAGGTAACTGACGTGGCATAAAACTCCACTTAAGACCCGTGGGGAAACCTGCTCCTCCACGACCTCTAAGACCAGAAGCCTTAACAGTCGCAATAACTTGATCTTGCGTAATTTTTTCTTCTAATATTTTTCTAAGAGAGGCATAACCACCTCTTGCAACGTAATCTTGTAAGTGCCAATTTGAACCATTCAAATTAGATAGGATTAACGGCTTGATATGCAAATCATGTAGTGATGTCATAACTTACCCCGTCACTTTCGCAGTTGCAGATAACTCTTCAATTAATGCATCAATTTTTTCATTCGTCATCCAGCTACACATTTTTTTATTGTTCACTAAGGCAACAGGAGCATCACCACAAGCTCCCATACACTCGCCCTCTAAAAGAGTAAAAGTTCCACATGTTGTGGTCTGACCATAATCAATTCCAAGCTTTTGCTTGATATACTCCGCAGCTCTCTTGCCACCTGAAAGTTCACAAGGGAGATTTGTGCAAACAGTTAATTTAAATTTGCCTGTCTGCTTAGTGTTATACATGTTGTAAAAGGTGGCTACTTCCTGAACCCAAATCGCAGGCATCTCCAATATAGTTGCTACCTCAGCAATTGCATCAGCCGATAACCAACCATATTCATCTTGTGCAACTGCTAATGCAGCCATCACCGCTGATTGCTTTTGATCAGCAGGGTACTTTGACACATTACGTGCGATTTCCTTTAAAGACTTTTCCGACAGCATCTTTTTTATCCTAACGATCTATTTCGCCAAATACAATATCTTGAGTACCAATAATTGTTACAGCATCCGCAATCATGTGACCCCTAGCCATTTCATCTAGTGCGGCTAAATGAGGGAATCCAGGTGCACGAATCTTTAAGCGATAAGGCTTATTTGCTCCATCAGAGATGGCGTAAATACCAAACTCACCCTTCGGATGTTCAACGGCAGCATATGCTTGACCAGGAGGAACGTGAATACCTTCAGTAAATAATTTAAAGTGGTGTATCAACTCTTCCATGTTGGATTTCATATCAACACGTTGTGGCGCAGCAACTTTATGATTGTCACTGATAACAGGTCCAGGATTTGATCTTAACCATGCTACACACTGCTTAATAATTTGATTGGATTGACGCATCTCTTCCACTCGCACCAAATAACGATCATAACTATCGCCATTGACTCCGACTGGAATATCAAACTTCAACTTATCATAAACTTCATACGGCTGTTTCTTACGAAGATCCCACTCAATGCCAGAACCTCTTAACATTGCACCTGTAAATCCCAATTGCAAAGCGCGCTCAGGGCTAACAACACCAATACCTACTAAGCGTTGCTTCCAAATACGGTTATCAGTTAAAAGAGTTTCATACTCATCAACATAAGCTGGGAATCGATTTGTGAAATCCTCAATAAAATCTAGCAAAGAACCAGTTCTATTCTCATTTAATTTTTTAATAGCCTTTTCACCGCGAATTTTGTTCGCAGTATATTGCGGCATATGATCTGGCAAATCTCTGTACACGCCACCTGGACGATAATAGGCAGCATGCATACGAGCGCCTGATACAGCCTCATACATATCAAACAAATCTTCACGCTCTCTAAAGGCGTATAAGAATATTGCCATAGCGCCAACGTCTAAACCATGGCAACCAATCCAAAGCAAATGATTTAACAATCTTGTTATTTCATCAAACATCACACGAATATACTGAGCACGCTCTGGTACTTCAATTTGCAATAACTTTTCTATGGCCATTACATAAGCATGCTCGTTAGCCATCATGGAAACGTAATCAAGACGATCCATATAAGGCACATTTTGTATCCAAGTTCTTGTCTCAGCTAATTTCTCAGTAGCTCTGTGAAGTAAACCTATATGTGGGTCAGCTCTTTGAATAACTTCACCATCTAGTTCCAACACAAGACGTAAAACTCCGTGAGCTGCTGGGTGCTGAGGTCCAAAGTTTAATGTGTAATTTTTGATTTCAGCCATGACTAAGCCCCATAACTTTCTTCGCGGATAACGCGCGGCGTAATCTCTCGTGGTTCAATCGTTATTGGTTGATAAACAACCCGCTTTTGCTCAGCGTCGTAACGCATTTCAACTTGACCAGAAACTGGGAAATCTTTTCTGAAAGGATGGCCAATAAATCCATAGTCGGTCAAAATTCTACGAAGATCATCATGACCTTCAAAAATAATTCCGAAAAGGTCAAAAGCTTCTCTTTCATACCAATTTGCAGAACTCCAAATACCTACCAAACTATCAATGACAGGAAAATCATCATTAGGTACCATAACAATTAAGCGTAAACGCCAATTATTCGAGACTGAAAGTAAATGCGAAACAACACCAAATCTTAAACCTTGCCAAACGCTATCTCCATAAGCCTGATAGTCGACTCCACAAAGGTCAACGAGTTGCTCAAAAGCAAAATTTTTATCGTCTCGTAACTGTTTAGCAGTTGCTAAGTAATGTTCAGCTGAAATAGTCAAAGTGAGTTCGTTGATGCGTGCTTCAATCTTAGCAACACTACCAAATGACTTTTCAAGATGCTGTTGCAATTGTTCTAGGCGTGCATTCATCATTAACTACTCTTTTCTTGCAATGGTAGAAGTGCGACGAATTTTTGCTTGAAGCTGAATAATTCCGTACATAAGAGCCTCAGCTGTAGGTGGGCAACCTGGAACATAAACGTCAACAGGAACTATCCTGTCACAGCCTCTAACAACAGAATAGGAATAATGGTAGTAACCACCACCATTAGCACAAGACCCCATGGACAATACCCATCTTGGCTCTGGCATCTGATCATAAACTTTACGTAATGCAGGTGCCATCTTATTACATAGCGTACCTGCAACAATCATTAGATCTGATTGCCTTGGTGAAGGCCTAAAAACAACACCAAAGCGATCTAAGTCATAACGAGCCGCACCAGCATGCATCATTTCGACTGCACAACATGCAAGTCCAAATGTCATGGGCCATAAGGAACCCGTTCTCGTCCAATTGATAAGCTTGTCAGCGGACATCGTGACAAAGCCCTCTTTTAATAAACCTTCTAGCGCCATATTTTATTTTTATGGCTCTTAACTATTCCCAGTTAAGAGCACCCTTTTTCCAAATATATACAAATCCAACAACAAATTCCAACAAAAACACAATCATTGAAATATAACCAGCCCAACCAATCTCCTTAAGTGCTACACCCCAAGGAAATAAGAAAGCTGTTTCTAAATCAAAAAGTATAAAAAGAATGGCTACTAAGTAGTAGCGAACATCGAATTTCATTCGAGCGTCTTCGAATGCGTCAAAACCGCATTCGTACGGAGAAATTTTTTCAGGATCTGGATTGGAAGGGCCAAGTAATTTACCTAATGCCATTGGGACTAGTCCTACTCCAATGCCAACTAGGATAAATAAAAATACGGGGAGATAATTACCTAGGTTCAATTTTGTTCCACAAATTATTTATGTCAAAAAAATTACATGTTCACAAGTATGATTGTAGAACATAAATGATGACAGAAATAAAACTTGGTGCCGTCGGCGAGACTCGAACTCGCACAGCCTGCGGCCACTACCCCCTCAAGATAGCGTGTCTACCAATTCCACCACGACGGCATACTTAAAACATATAGTATTTTAGCCCTTTTGTAGAGGAAGGGCAAAAATTATTTCTAAAACAACTTACTTATTTGGGTACAGAAGACCCACTATTTAACTCAACTTCTTTTGCCTTGGACTTCGCTGCATCCTCAGCAGATTGATCAGGTACTGAAGTTGCAGGTACTTTAGACAATACACCAGCATCATTTTCATGCTTAGTTCCCACATAACTAATCGATAAAGTGGTCAAAAAGAAAACAGCAGCTAATATTCCTGTTGTTCTTGATAAAAAGTTAGAAGAACCAGTTGCTCCAAATATACTTCCAGAAGCTCCAGAGCCAAAAGCAGCTCCCATATCAGCCCCTTTACCTTGTTGCACTAACACCAAACTGATTATTCCAATCGCAGAAATAATTTGTACAACCATCAATAAAGTTTTTAACCATTCCATATTATTACCTTTCCGATATATATCAACTTGCTTGGCAAATTTTTAAAAATTGTGAAGCATCTAATGAAGCACCACCTACCAATAATCCATCTATATTAGACATTTTTATTAATTCTTCTGAATTGTTAGACTTAACGCTGCCTCCATAAACAATTTGCAGGCTCTGTGCAACTGTAGGACTAATTTTACTAACACGCTCACGTATCCAACAATGTACTTCTTCAGCCATTGCTGCATCAGCAGTCTGTCCAGTACCGATAGCCCATATTGGCTCATACGCAATTACAACTTGGCTCATGAGTTGATCCACACCACTTAGCAAAGAATCAATTTGCCCAGCTAATACTGACTGCATGTGACCGCCTTGTCGTTGCTCTAAAGTCTCTCCAATACAAACAACAGGAGTTAAACCAGCGGCAATTGCCTTGATGGCTTTTTTTACCACTAATTCATTTGTTTCAGCGTGACGACTTCTTCTTTCAGAATGTCCAATAATTACAAATCTACAACCAAATTCTTTTAGCATTGCACCAGAAATCTCTCCAGTAAATGGTCCAGAAACTTCATCTGATAAGTCTTGACCACCCAGATAAATCGCTTGATCAATTATTAGACCACCGAGTTGCTGTAAAAAAATACTTGGTGGACAAATAACAATTTGTCGATCATTTAAATCTATACCCTTTAAGCCTTGAGATAATGCGCTCGCGAACTCTTCGTTAAACGACCAATTGCCGTTTAACTTCCAATTTGCAATGATGAGTTTCGAGCGCATTTCAACAACATTAATTATTGTTCAGTTGGAGGCTGTACCGGTTCAGTAGGCTGAGCTTCTTCTGCTACAACAGGAGCTTGCTGAGCAACTGGAGGTAAAGGACCACCTTCTTCAGGAGTTAAGGCTTTCATAGACAACTTCAAGCGTCCGCGATCATCTGCAGCAAGAAGTTTGACTTTTACCACTTGACCTTCTTGTAAGAAGTCCTTAACTTCCTTTACTCTCTCATGAGCGATTTCAGAAATGTGTAATAAACCATCTTTACCTGGAAGAATATTCACAAGCGCACCAAATTCTAAAATTTTCACAACTGGTCCTTCATAAATCTTACCAACTTCAGCTTCAGCAGTAATTCCTTCAATTTGACGCTTAGCTTCTTCCATTCCTGATGCACTTGTTGAGGCAATTGTTACTGTGCCGTCATCTTGAATATCAATGCTGCAGCCAGTTTCTTTGGTAATAGCTTGAATTGTAGCTCCACCTTTACCAATAACTTCACGAATCTTATCTGGATGAATTTTGATAGTGACCATACGTGGTGCATGCTCAGATAATTCTGTACGAACAACTGACATTGACTCTTGCATTTTAGAAAGAATATGTAGACGACCTTCTTTAGCTTGAGCCAAAGCGACTTGCATAATCTCTTTAGTAATACCTTGAACTTTAATGTCCATTTGTAAAGCAGTAACACCATTAGCTGTTCCTGCTACTTTAAAGTCCATATCACCTAAATGATCTTCATCACCTAAGATGTCAGTTAATACAGCAAATCGATTGCCATCTAAAATCAATCCCATCGCCACGCCAGCAACATGGGCTTTAATCGGAACACCAGCATCCATCAAGGCCAAACATCCGCCACATACTGAAGCCATTGATGAAGAACCATTAGACTCTGTAATTTCTGAAACTAAACGAATACTGTAAGCAAAATCTTCTGCTTTGGGCAATACAGGAACTAAAGCACGCTTTGCCAAACGTCCGTGACCAATTTCACGACGTTTTGGACTACCTACTCTTCCAGTCTCACCAGTTGCAAACGGAGGCATGTTGTAGTGGAACATGAAACGATCACGATACTCTCCTTCAAGAGCGTCAATAATCTGCTCATCTCTTGCAGTCCCAAGGGTAGCAACTACCAAGGCCTGAGTTTCTCCTCTAGTAAACAAAGCAGAACCATGGGTACGTGGCAAAACACCTGTACGAATCTCAATTGGACGAACCGTTCTTGTATCACGTCCATCAATCCTTGGCTCGCCACTGAGAACTTGGCTACGCACAATTTTGGATTCTAAGGCAAATAAAATGTTTCCTACCGCTACATCATCAACATCACCTTCAGCAGCTAACTGCTCCATAACTCTGTTAGTTACTTGTTTAAGTTCTGTTGAACGCGCTTGTTTTTGACGAATTTGATAAGCTGCTCTTAAACCTTCTTCAGCAATTGCTGTCACTTTAGCAATTAACTCTTCATTTTTCGGAGCAGGCTGCCAATCCCATTCAGGTTTACCAGCATCACGAACTAAATCTTCAATTGCAGCTATTGCAATTCTTGCCTGATCATGTCCAAATACAACGCCACCAAGCATGATTTCTTCAGATAATTCATGCGCCTCAGATTCAACCATCAACACTGCATTTTGGGTTCCAGCAACAATTAAATCCAATTGACTTTCTAACTGCTCAGAGCGTGTTGGGTTTAGCAAATACTCACCATCTTTAAAGCCGACTCTAGCCGCACCTAAAGGACCGTGGAAAGGAATACCTGAAATTGCAAGAGCTGCAGAAGCTCCAATTAAAGATGGTATATCTGCTGGAACTTCAGGATTAATCGACATTACATGAATGACGATTTGAACTTCATTGTAAAAATCTTCCGGGAAAAGCGGGCGAATTGGGCGATCGATTAAACGAGAAATTAAAGTCTCGCCTTCAGATGGTCGACCCTCTCTTCTAAAAAATCCGCCTGGTATCTTTCCAGCAGCATATGTCTTCTCAACATAATCTACAGTCAAAGGAAAGAAATCTTGGCCAGGTTTGGCATTTTTGGCTGCAACAACTGTAGCCAATACAACTGTATCGTCAACGTTAACTAAAACAGCACCACCTGATTGACGTGCGATCTCGCCCGTTTCCATCGTGACGGTGTGTTTACCCCATTGGAAAGTCTTTGTAACTTTATTAAACATACTCATTTTCTTCTCCATTTCATGAACAATAGACGCAAAAAATCATTGCGTCACAAATCGACGGCTAAAAACAACCTTCGAACATTAGAGAATGAGATTTATAGATGAAATGAACAAGAAAGGGCATGCCATTCCAGTGGTGTTCTATCCAATGTTTTCAAAACATCAATGGAATGACACATACCCAAATATTTATCAATAAATCCAAACTCTATTACTACACTACCTATAAAACAATAATGCCCGCTTTAAACTTGCGGGCACCTAAGATTTACTTACGTAAACCTAATTTTTCAATCAACGCTTTATAACGATTCAAGTCCTTACCCTTAAGATAGTCTAAAAGACGACGACGGCGTGATACCATTTTCAATAAGCCACGGCGGCTATGATGATCTTTTAAATTTGCCTTGAAATGAGGTGTTAAATCATTAATACGTGCAGTTAAAAGTGCTACTTGCACTTCAGGACTACCAGTATCATTCGCTGCACGAGCGTGCTCTTTAACTATACCTGCTTTTGCTTCTGTATTAACAGCCATTTTATTGCTCCTTACTTGCGAACACCGAAGTAAATAATTACCTCTAGGGTGCCGTGATTAAAAAAATTATCTTTTTTAGAGATTATCATAAATTATAGCAAATTTTGCCCTTTTTTGGTAAAAATCCTGATATTTGCTATCAGGATTCACCAAAGTTAATAATCTCATGGTGCCATCTGGGCATTCATTTTCTCTTGCGAAGGATCATGCAGGCGATTAAGCGCGGCAATATATGCTTTGGCTGACGCAGCAATAATATCGGGATCTGTACCAACACCATTTACAACTCGGCCTCCTTTTGCTAAACGAACTGTAACCTCACCTTGCGATTGAGTACCAGTAGTAATGGCATTGACTGAATAGAGTAATAACTCTGCACCACTATGCGCTTGCATTTCAATAGCATTCAAAGTAGCGTCAACAGGGCCGTTGCCATCAGCAACAGTCTCTTTTTCTTCTCCGCCTACCTCTAAAACAATCTTAGATTGAGGCTTTTCTCCAGTCTCTGAATGTTGTGATAAAGATATGAATCTGTAAAAATCAGAATCATCTTTTTGATCTGCATCTGAAAGAATGGATAGAATATCTTCATCAAAAATTTCACTTTTTTGATCCGCTAAAGCTTTAAAACGCGCAAATGCATCATTTAAATCAGCCTCTGATTCTAAATCAACACCCAACTCTTGTAGACGTTGCTTGAACGCATTACGCCCTGAAAGCTTTCCTAAGACAATCTTGTTTGCACTCCAACCTACATCCTCAGCTCGCATAATTTCATAGGTATTTCTGGCTTTTAATACACCATCTTGATGGATACCTGAAGCATGAGCAAAGGCATTGGCGCCCACAACGGCTTTATTGGGTTGAACTACAAAACCTGTTATTTGTGAAACCATTTTGGAGCTAGGCACAATCTGCGAAGTGTCAACACCTGTAAATAAATTAAAGTAGTCACGGCGTGTTTTAATGGCCATCACAATTTCTTCAAGAGATGTATTTCCTGCTCTTTCTCCAAGTCCATTGATAGTACATTCTACTTGGCGCGCTCCACCAACCCTAACCCCAGCAAGTGAATTGGCGACACCTAAGCCTAAATCGTTATGGCAGTGAACGGACCAAACCGCCTTATCTGAATTTGGAATTTTGTTGCGAAGATTTAAGATAAATTCTCCGTACAATTCTGGGATCGCATATCCTACGGTATCAGGCACATTAATGGTTGTGGCGCCTTCTCGAATAACAGCCTCTAGGACCTTGTAAAGGAATTCTGGATCTGAACGATATCCATCCTCTGGAGAAAACTCAATATCATCGGTAAATTTTCTTGCGAATCGAACAGCTTGAATAGCTTGTTCCAAGACTTGGTCTGGAGTCATTCTTAACTTCATTTCCATGTGAAGTGCACTGGTAGCAATAAATGTATGAATACGTTTTGAATTTGCAGCTTGTAATGCTTCAGCAGCTCGCGATATATCCTTATCGTTCGCTCTTGCTAAAGAGCAAATCGTAGAGTCTTTCACTGCAGCTGCAACCGCTTTAATCGCATCAAAATCTCCAGGAGAACTTGCAGCAAAACCAGCCTCGATCACATCTACCTTAAGACGCTCAAGCTGACGTGCAATTCTGACCTTCTCATCTTTTGTCATGGAAGCTCCAGGTGATTGCTCACCATCTCTGAGTGTCGTGTCAAATATGATAATTTTTTCTTCAGTTGTCTGATTCATTGATCTTCTCCTAAAACATCTTCTTTAAAAACAAAAACCCCAGCAATTTTGCTGGGGCTGGTATATTGAGCTTCAATCTTTTGTTTTATTGATGCGCCCTCTTACCGGCCCCGATTTGCAGATCGAGTCCTAGTAGGTTCAACAATAATAAAGATTGAAATTTGAAATTCATATAACTAATATACAACAAAAATAATATTTATGTAACTTTTATCGATATCAAGAAGGTTTCTTTTGATTGAATGCTTTTATATATTCCCAAATGGACAATACATATCCTGACAATGCATAAATTAAGAAAAAACAGAAAATGGTTAAGGGCGGATAGGTGGACATTAAAACCAATCCTAAAATCACAACAACCATAACTCCAAAAGATACCTTATAACGAATATCCAATGCTTTTCCACTATAGAACTTAGCATTGGAAACCATGGTCGTGCCAGCATACACGGTTAAAAAAAACATTGTCCAAGGTATAGCAGCATCATTAACAGGTAAGTGATTATCTTCAGCTAACCAAACAAAGCCCGCCACTATCGATGCTGCAGCAGGACTTGGCAATCCCTGAAAATATCTTTTGTCGACAATACCTGTACTAATATTAAATCTTGCTAAACGTAATGCAGCTCCAGCACAGTAAATAAAAGCGGCAACCCAACCCCATTTACCCAATCCTTTTAAAGCCCATTCGTAAGCAACGAGTGCTGGTGCAACTCCAAATGAAACCATATCTGCTAAAGAATCATATTGTTCGCCAAAAGCACTTTGGGTATGGGTCATTCGCGCAACACGACCATCCATACCATCCAATATTAAGGAACAAAAAATCGCCATGGAAGCAGTTTCCCAGTGCTGATTCATCGCTTGTACAATCGCAAAAAAACCAAAGAATAAAGCCCCTGTCGTAAAGGCATTTGGCAATAAATAAATTGCCTTATTCCTAGGGCGTTCGATCAACTCTTCCTGATCGTCGATTAATAAATCATTATTAGAAAATTTTGACGAGCGTAATTGCCTTGCTCGACTGAAAATTTTCGGGCGTTGATGCCTTTTTTTGGGTCTCATGAATCTAATTGACTCAGTATCGCTAAAAGCGTTGATGTGGCGTAAACCTTATCGCCAACGGATACTAAAGGCTCTGCTTCAGTAGGCAAATAAACGTCAACTCTTGAACCGAATCGAATGAATCCATATCGCTCACCTTTTTTAACAAAATCACCGACGTGGGCATAACATAAAATTCTTCTAGCAATCAAACCCGCAACTTGAACAAGAGTAACAATATGTCCAGCAGATTCAATAATTACCGCGTTTCGTTCATTTTCAGTAGATGCTTTATCTAGATCAGCGTTAAAGAATTTACCAGGGAAATATTGAATTGATTTAATTCTTCCATTGACCGCAACCCGGTTGGAATGAACATTAAACACATTCATAAAAATACTGATTTTTAATGCTTCTCTGTTCGCATACACATCAGTTGTTTTTTCAACGGCAACAATGCGTCCATCTGCTGGTGATAAAACCGCATTCGGAGCTACAGGAACAAGTCTTGGAGGATCACGAAAAAATTGCAAAACAAAAACAAACAACACCCAAATAGGTAATGAAACATAAAATCCAAAAAATTTCATTACCAAAATGGCGGGTATTCCAAGAAGCAATAGATACGGCCATCCTTCGCGGGCGATAATTGGGTGTTTATATACTGACATTAATTAGTTCTTACTTTGATCAACTAATTTATTTTTAGCAATCCAAGGCATCATAGAGCGTAACTTACCGCCAACTTGCTCAATTTGATGCTCAGCATTTAAACGTCTACGTGAGATTAAAGTTGGAGCACCTGCACGGTTTTCCAAAATAAAACTCTTTGCGTACTCACCAGTCTGAATATCCTTCAATACATCTTTCATAACTTGCTTAGTTTGCGCAGTAACAATTCTTGGACCAGTTACATACTCACCATACTCAGCATTATTAGAAATTGAATAATTCATGTTGGCAATACCTCCTTCATAAATTAAATCAACAATTAACTTTAATTCATGCAAGCATTCAAAATAAGCCATCTCTGGAGCGTAACCAGCTTCAACTAATGTCTCAAATCCTGCTTTAACTAATTCAACAGCTCCACCGCATAAAACTGCCTGTTCACCGAATAAATCAGTTTCTGTCTCTTCACGGAAATTAGTTTCGATAATTCCAGCGCGTCCACCACCATTAGCAGTTGCATAAGATAAAGCGATATCTCTAGCTGCGCCAGATTTATCTTGATAAACAGCAACCAAATGAGGTACTCCACCACCTTGTGAATATGTGCCTCTTACAGTGTGGCCAGGTGCTTTAGGAGCAATCATGATGACATCAATGTCATCACGTGGAATAACTTGACCATAGTGAACGTTGAATCCATGAGCAAATGCAAGTGCTGCACCAGCTTTGATATTAGGAGCAACTTCAGCTTTATAAACTTCAGCAATCTGCTCATCAGGTAATAGCATCATAACGATGTCTGCACCTTTAACAGCTTCAGCAACTTCTTTAACCTGCAAGCCAGCATTAACAGCCTTGTTCCATGAAGCACCATTCTTACGTAAGCCAACGGTGACCTTAACTCCAGAGTCATGAAGATTTAAAGAATGGGCATGCCCTTGAGAACCATAACCAATAATTGTTACTTGTTTACCTTTAACTAAGGATAAATCTGCATCTTTATCGTAAAAAACTTTCATTTTTGTTCCTATTTAATATGTATCGTTTTAATCATGTACTACAACAACTGTTTACAAGTTCAAACTCGTAAAATTCTCTCACCACGTCCAATTCCAGAAGAACCAGTACGAACAGTTTCTAATATGGCGCTTTTATCAATAGAGTCTATAAAAGCATCCAACTTAGAACTATCCCCAGTCAGCTCAATCGTGTAACTCTTATCTGTGACATCGATTACGCGACCGCGAAAGATATCAGTAGTACGCTTCATTTCTTCACGCTCTTTACCAACTGCTCTCACTTTTATTAGCATTAATTCACGTTCGATAT
>DAIQPR010000029.1:0-12122 GCA_036787315.1 Polynucleobacter sp.
CCCTTGCACCTGAAAGGCGAGAGCGTGGACTATTAACTTGTGCTAATTGCGCTAAAACTTTGCAAGCATTAAAAGATAAAGAAAATCCACCAAACCCACTCCAAGCGGCTCTCAAGACGCAAAAAGAAAAAGAATTGGAGCAAGATGCACTTAAAAAAGAAGTGGAAAAGAAACAAAAAAATGTGGAAACATTTTTTGATGATTTCAGTAAAGTTAAAAAAACTTTCTGGTAGTCTTAAATCCTCTTATTCTGCTTTTATATTCAACTCTTTCACTAGTCTCGAATATTTTTCAAGTTCAGTCTTAATAAATAGCTGAAAGCTTTCCGGTGATTGCGGTCCCGATGTTTGGAGGCCTTGTGAATCGAGTGTAAGCTTTATTGATGGGTCGATCATTGCGGTTTTAACAGCCTTGTCTATTTTAGATACTAAGTCTTGGCTCATTCCTTTTGGCCCCATGATCGAATACCAATTAGTAACATCAAAACCCTGGATACCTACTTCATTAAAAGTAGGAACATTTGCTAATTGTGGAAGTCTTTTGGGAGTTGAGACTGCGAGGGCCTTTAATTTGCCTACTTTAATTTGTTCAAGTAAAGGGGGCAAAGTATCAAAATTCATCGTGATTTGCCCAGCTAATAAATCGATAATTGCTTGTCCACTTCCCTTATAAGGTACGTGATTTATATCGATATTTTCAATTTTTCCAAAAAGAGCTCCTGCTAAATGTTGGGTACTTCCAATCCCAGAGGATCCATAAGTAAATTGACCTGGTTTTGATTTTGCCAAGTTCACCAATTCTGCAACTGAGTTTGCAGGTGTATTCGGGTTAATTGCAAGCACATTTGGAACATATCCAAGATATGTAATGGCTGTAAAGTCAGTTAATGCATTGTAGGGAACTTTTGCTAATACATAAGGTGCAATAGCATTTGAATTCGAATGACCCATTAAGAGGGTATAACCATCAGCAGGAGATTTTGCAACAAAGTCAGCAGCAATGGTTCCAGCTGCTCCAGATCTATTTTCAATGATGACAGGTTGACCTAAAAGTTCTCCAATTTTAGGACCGAGTGCACGTGCAACGATATCAGTCCCGCCACCGGGTGCAAAACCAACAATGAGTCGTATTGGCTTATTAGGATAGGCTTGGGTTTGAGCATTTGATAATGGAGCACCCAATAAAAGACATACTATCAACATCAATTTTTTACCAAACATCAAAGCCTCCTTATTAAATTTAAATCTTGAATTAAATTAGATGCATTTGTAATATCTTTGCTACATGAAGAGATACTCTTCCAGTACCATCTTTAATTTGATGTCGGCAACTACTTCCATCGGCAACGATGAGTGCATTAGGTTTATTTCTAATTGCTGGCAAAAGTGATAATTCAGCCATTTGCATGGAAACTTCCTCATGCTCAACTTCATAGCCAAAATTGCCAGCCATCCCACAGCAAGATGATTCAATCAGTTGGGGATTTGCTCCTGGAATAAGTTTGATAACATCTAGTATAGGATTCACAACTTCAAAAGCTTTTTGGTGGCAATGTCCATGAACAAGAATTTCGTGTTCTGTTGGTTTAAATTTGAAATCTATTAATTTAGAATTTTTATCAGAATCCTTGTTTAATGAAATTTCTTTAGCAATAAACTCTTCAAAGGTATAGCTATTATTTGCTATTAGATCTGCTTGCGAGCCCAAGCCTAGCATTAGATATTCATCACGAAGAGATAATATACAAGCAGGCTCGAGACTTACAATTGGTATACCTTCTTGAGCATATGGGCTGAGTAAATTGATGAGTTCTTGTGCTTGGGTTTTTGCTTCATCAATGAGCCCGCTGCCTAATAAAGTTTTACCACAGCAATAATGTCCTTTTGATTTTCGAGGTATATGAACTAAATAGCCTGCAGATTGAAGAACTTCAGCGGCTGCAATTAAATTTTCTGATTCAAAATGGCCATTAAATGTATCAGCAAAAAGAATCACCAGTCTCTTCTTGAGAGAAGTGTCTACTTTTAAAGCATCTAAGTCTTGAGAAAATGAAGTATTTTTCCAAAACGAATTACTACCCCATACAGGTAATGATCTTTTAGCAGATATTCCGAGTGTTTTTTCTGTAAAACGTGCGATTACGGGAATGGAATTTCTAAGGTTAAGTACCCAAGCTAGTCCAGGTATTTGAGTAATATAGTGAGCGTATTTTGGTAGATAGGCAAAAAGTCGGTCTCTTATCGAGAGACCATTTTCTTTTTTATAGTGGCTTAGAAATTCTATTTTCATTGCAGACATGTCTACGCCTGTTGGACATTCTCTTTTGCAACCTTTGCATGAAACACATAAATCAAAAGCTTCTTTTACTAGTGGGCTAGTTAATGAATTTCCTTCCAGTTGATTGGATAGGGCTAAACGAAGCGTATTAGCTCTTCCTCTGGTGAGATGTTGTTCATCCCGAGTCACGCGATAGCTGGGACACATTGTGCCAGCATCAAATTTTCGACAATGACCATTGTTATTACACATTTCAACTGCTTTTGCAAAGCCAAGTGTTGGGTCATTACCTGTTCCTGGGGGTGAGGTTTCTTCTGTAATGGGGTTATTTTGCACGTTCCATTTTGACCAATCTAAGTTTGTTTTTAATGGAGTGGTTTTGTAATTGGGATGAAAGCGCATTAAAGAATAATCATCCATTTTGGGTGGATTAATTATTTTCCCAGGATTGAATTGATTGTTTGGATCAAATACTTTTTTAATTTCTCCAAATGCGTGATTTATTTTTTCACCAAATTGCCATTTTATCCATTCTCCGCGTGAGATTCCATCCCCATGTTCTCCACTAAAGGCACCTTTGTATTTTTTGACAAGAACAGATGCTTCCTCAGCAATCGCGCGCATTTTTTGAGCGCCATCTTTTCGCATATCTAAAATAGGACGGACATGTAAGGTTCCTACTGAAGCATGTGCATACCATGTACCTTTTGTGCCATATTTACTAAATATCTCTGTTAATTCATCTGTGTATTGCGCAAGGTGTTCAAGGGGAACAGCGCAATCTTCGATAAAGCTTACTGGTTTACCATCGCCTTTAAGACTCATCATGATATTTAAACCAGCTTTACGAACTTCCCAAAGATTTTTTTGGCTTTGAGCTTCCACCATTTGAACTACTGCATCCGGTAAACCTAAGTCTCCCATTAATTGGACTAAGTCTTTTAGTTTCTGAATAAGACTTAATTGGTTTTCACCACAAAACTCAACCAATAGTACAGCCTCTGGAGTAGGCCCATGGGGGTCAATAAGGGCTGTATCGATCACCTTTTTAAAAGCGGGATTTTTGCGCCCCAAATCCAACATGGTTCTATCTACAAGTTCAATTGCACTAGGGTTTAATGTTGCAATAAATTGCGCACTATCCATTGCTTTATGAAAGTTTGCAAAATTAACTACACCTAAAGTTTTATGCGTCGGGATTTCTGAGAGTTCTAGCTCAAGAGATTTAAAGTATGCTAGCGAACCCTCACTACCTACCAAAATATGGGCTAAATTAACTTGGCCGTCTTGAGTATAAGGTTTTACATTTTGGTTATTAAAAATATCTAAGTTATAACCAGCAACCCTTCTTAGAACTTTAGGCCAATGCTCATTGATATCTTGTTCATACTCTTTTGCTAAGTTTTGAATAAACTTTCCTAAGCGAAGAGCTTCGCCTTGTGCGTTTTTCATTAATCCAAATGAGGCGAGTTTGCCATTGGCTAACCATGCATCAATGCCTCGCACATTGTGAACCATATTTCCATAAGCAATTGAGCGAGAACCACAGGAGTTGTTTCCAGCCATTCCACCGATAGTAGCTTGTGCTGCAGTGGATACATCTACAGGGAACCAAAGATTATGTTTTTTAAGACTGGCATTTAAATGATCAAGAACTATTCCTGGTTCTACGATAGCTCTTTTTTCATTGGGATGAATTTCGATAATATTTCGAAAGTATTTCGAATTATCTATAACTAAAGCAGCGCCAGTTGTTTGACCGCATTGGCTCGTTCCACCGCCCCTTGGCAAAATTGGGATTTGTAAGTCTTTAGCCACTTCTAGCGCGACAACTATATCGTTTGCACAAGTTGGAATACAAACCGCTTTTGGAATAGTTTGGTAAATAGATGCATCTGTGGCGTAACGGCCTCTATTGCCTATATCAATTAAAACTTTTGCAGAGCAATTTTTTTCAATTCTATCTGCGAGCAGATTGATCTCACTTGGCTTATTCATATTATGTAATTAATTAAATATTTGAAAAGCATACCCTAAATTAATATTCGTTTGTAATATCGAGATATTTAGTTTTAAAAAGATATAAAATAAAAATCAATCAATAATTACACAGGATAGACAAATGTTAAAGCTTGATAACCATCCTTCTGGGCGACATTTTTTGCATATTCCAGGACCAAGTCCTGTTCCCTCTAGAATTCTACGTGCAATCAGTTATCAAACCATCGATCATCGAGGACCAGAATTTGGTGTGTTTGGCCTTGATCTTTTAGCCAAAATAAAGAAATTATTTAAGACTCAAAATCCTGTCATTATTTATCCTTCATCTGGGACTGGCGCATGGGAAGCTGCACTAGTCAATACTTTGAATTCAGGTGATTTGGTTCTTATGTATGAATCAGGTCACTTTGCATCTCTGTGGAATCGTCTTGCAATTCGTATGGGGCTCAAAACTGAAATAATTAGCCAACCTGGAATTGAGGGTTGGCGTTATGGTGTTGATGCCAGAAAAATTCAAGAAAGATTGATGGCGGATACGCAGCATCAAATTAAAGCTGTATGTGTTGTACATAATGAAACTTCTACGGGTGTGACATCGGATGTTTATGCTGTACGTAAAGCAATTGACGCAGCAAAGCATCCTGCGTTATTGATGGTGGATACGATTTCTGGTTTAGGATCTGCTGATTATGAGCATGATAGTTGGGGAGTAGACGTGACTATCAGTGGTTCTCAAAAAGGTTTGATGATGCCACCTGGTCTTGGTTTTAATGTGCTCTCTGATAAAGCAATCAATGCTAGTCATCACTCAAATATTCCGAAAGCATATTGGGCTTGGGATGAAATTATAGAGGCGAATAAAACAGGCTATTTCCCGACAACTCCTGCAACTAACCTGTTGTATGGTTTGAGTGAAGGAATCGATATGATTCTGAACGAAGGATTAGAACAGGTTTTTCAGCGTCATCAAAAGTTAGGAAATGCTTGTCGAGCTGCAGTTGAGGCATGGGGACTTGAGGTTTTATGTAAAGATCCAGCAGTTTATTCACCGGTAGTAACAAGTGTTTTATTGCCTGAGGGCGTTGACGCGAATGCACTTCGTAAACTCATATTAGAACGCTATAACTTATCTTTGGGAACTGGACTTGGAAGGCTAAATGGAAGAGTATTTCGTATTGGGCATCTAGGAGATTGCAATGAATTATCTTTAATGGCAGCCATTTCCGGATGTGAAATGGGGCTCAAGGCTTTTGGAGTTAATTTAAAGGGCAGTGGGGTATTAGCTGCGCAAGAAATCTTAAGATAATCGATATTTTTATATTTTCTTAATATGAAAATAAGATTTAGGTATACATAGTATTAATACCTATAGAAATACCCGTGAATCAATTTAGTATCAACTGATAACTAAATACTCATGGAGATAATGTGTCATGGCTTCTATTGATGTTAATGGTAAGAAGTACGAAGTAAACGCCGATCCAGAAACTCCATTATTGTGGGTCATTCGAGAGCATTTAGGATTAACCGGTACTAAATTTGGTTGTGGAATAGCACAATGTGGCGCTTGCTCAATCCATATCAACGGGCAGATCATGAGGAGTTGTGTTTACAAACTTTCCATGTTGACAAGCCAAGATAAGATTACAACTATAGAGGGCTTATCTGATAATTTAGCTCATCCTGTTCAGAAGGCTTGGGCTGAAGTTGATGTTCCTCAATGTGGATATTGTCAGTCTGGTCAAATCATGGCAGCTAGCGCTTTACTCAAAAGAATTCCAAATCCCTCTGATAAAGATATAGACGATTCAATGACCAACATTTGTCGTTGTGGGACTTATCAGAGAATTCGAGAGGCTATTCATTTAGCTGTTCATGTAGCTAAAGAGACCAAAAATAAAGTTTAAGGATTTAGGATATGTCTAAATTAAATTTCGAGAAGTCTCATTTAGTAGATCCTAGTCGCAGAAGCTTTGTGGTAAATTCTGTGGCAACAGGTGCTGGTTTAGTGCTTGGTTTTTCATTGCCATTAAAGGCACAATCCTTGGTTCAAAAAAATCAACTACCTGAAATAAATGCTTGGGTTGTGATACAGCCAGATGATCAGGTCATTATTCGAATTGCAAGAGCGGAAATGGGGCAGGGAACACTTACGGGTTTAGCGCAATTAGTGGCTGATGAGTTAGATTGTGATTGGAGTCATGTAACTACAGAGAGGGTAAGCCCTCAGGCAAATTTAGCTCGTAATAATGTTTGGGGACAGATGCTGACCGTTGGAAGTTTTGGAATTAGATTTTCCCAAGACTTAGTAAGACGTGGCGGTGCTTCTGCAAGAATGATGTTGATGCAAGCCGCAGCAAATCGGTGGCAAGTGCCACTTGCAGAGTTAACAGTAGATAAGGGAATTATTACCCATTCAAAATCTGCTAGGTCAATCAATTATGGAGCTGTTGCAGATGCTGCGGGCAAACTCACTCCTCCGAATCCTAAGGAGTTGAAATTAAAATCTCCTACCGAGTGGAAAATAATTGGTAAACCTGTAAAAAGACTAGATACTCTGGATAAATTAGACGGTAGTAAAAAGTATGCGGTAGATGTTCAGTTACCTGGAATGTTAAATGCCATATATATTGGAAGTCCAGTTTTTGGAGCAAAGCTTGTCAGTATTGATGGGCAAGCGGCTCTTAAAATGCCAGGTGTAAAGAAGGTCTTAAAAGTTGCGGATGATGGATTTGCTGTAGTTGCAGATACATGGTGGCAAGCAAAAGTTGCTGCAGAAAAAGTACAAGTTAAATGGGGTGATGAAGAATTAAGTTTGCACTCTAGCAGTACGATAGACACATATTTAAAAACTGGACTAACTGCTAATTCAGGCTTGTTTACTTTTAGGAATGAAGGAAATGCACAAGCTGTTATCAAAGATCAAAAGAACATTATTGAGGCGACATATTCTGCTCCATTTTTAGCTCATGCAACGATGGAGCCTCTCAATTGCACTGCACTTGTTACTTCTGAGAGGGCTGAGATCTGGGTTGGAACTCAAGACCCAGAGGGTGGGCAACTTGCAATGTCTAAGACCTTGGGAATGCCTATGAATCAGTGCTTCGTAAATAGGTATGACCCAGGCGGTGGATTTGGAAGACGTGGCAGAGTATCAGATTACGTTGTGCATGCTGTCAATATTGCTAGGCAAATGCCAGGAACTCCCATCAAGATGTTATGGACTCGCGAGGAGGATATGACGCATGGTCAGTATCGTCCTATTTCGATGTGTAAATTGACGGCGACTTTGGATGAATCTAATCGCTTGAAGGCTATGCACATTCGTTTATCTGGACAGTCTATTTATGGTTGGAGAAATCCCAATGAGGATTTGAATGGGTTTAAAGATTTCTTTCAGGTTCAGGGTTGGTATGTAGATCCCAAAAGTGATCAACAACTTTGCTACAAACCGCCCAACGTTTTAATAGAATATGCAATGCGAAATACGCATGTTCCGGTTGGAACATGGCGAGGGGTAAACGTTCCGCAAAATTCTTTTTACGTTGAGGCTTTTATTGATGAAGTTGCTAAATTTGCCAAAAAAGATCCTCTTGAATTTAGACGGGAAAATACATCATTACCCAAACAATTAGCAGTATTGAATCTTGTTGCAGAAAAATCGAATTGGGGAAGTAAATTACCTAAAGGTGTTTTCCGCGGTATTGCGCAATTTATGAGCTATGACACTTATAGCGCTGCTGTAGTGGAGTTATCAGTTCTTGCATCTGGAGAGGTTAAAGTTCATCGTGTTGTTCTTGCGCTAGATTGTGGATATGCGGTCAATCCGGGTCAAATAGAAGCTCAAGTTCAGGGTTCTATTGTTTATGGTTTAAGTGCAGCTCTGTGGGGAGAATGTACGGTAGTTAAGGGTAGAATCAAGCAAACGAATTTCCATGATTATCGTGTTTTAAGATTAGCAGAAATGCCAAAAGTTGAAACTTATATTCAAAATACTGGTGAAAAGTGGGGTGGGATTGGTGAGCCAACAATTGCTTCGATAGCACCAGCCGTCATTAATGCTATTCGAGAGGCTACTGGAAAATCTATCCGTGATCTACCAATCAAAAATCATTCGTTAAAAATATAAAAATATTTTTTGAATTTATATTGGCGGAGAAGGAGGGATTCGAACCCTCGGTACCTTGCGGTACGCCTGATTTCGAGTCAGGTACATTCGACCACTCTGCCACTTCTCCGAGATATGAATCTTAAGCTATTTTTTTTATGAGTAACTAAGCTTCTGATATGCTAACTTATAAATACATTTATTTAAGGGAAAAGAGACCGATGAACTATAGTAAATATAAAATTCCTGCAGTATTTTCCCCTGTTTTGACTCCAATTGATGCTGATGGTGGTCCAGATGCCTCTCGTTTATTAAAGCAATGTCAATGGTTAGACAAAAATGGCGTTGGGCAAGCAATTTTTGGGACAAATTCTGAGGCGAATTCTTTTTCTTCATCTCAAAAAATAAATGCGCTTGAGAAATTAATTTTAGGTGGATTAAACCCCAAACATATGATGCCTGGCACAGGGGCATGCTCTATCGATGAAACCGTCTTAATGACTAAGGCTGCTGTGGGTGCTGGATGTTCTGGGGTCTTAATGTTGTCTCCTTTTTACTATAAGGATGTGAGTGATGATGGTTTATATGCCTTTTATGCCAAAGTCATAGAGAAGGTTGCTGATTCAAGATTAAAGATATATGTTTACAACATCCCACCTGTAACAAAGATCACACTTCAAGTCGCATTATTAGAAAGACTGGTTAAGGATTTTCCAGAGACAGTTGTTGGAATTAAAGATAGTTCGGGTGATTGGACTTATACCGAATCTGTGATTAAGGCCTTATCTGCTGGAGGTTTTCAGGTCTATGCCGGAAGTGAAACGTTTTTAATGAGAACCTTGAGGGCTGGTGGTATGGGCTGTATTTCTGCAACTGCTAACGTCAACCCCACAGCTATATCGGATTTGGCTGCTGATTGGCAAGCTTCTAATGCTGATGATCGACAAGCTCAACTCGATGTTGTACGTTCTACTTTTGCTAAGTATCCAATGATTCCAGCCATGAAAGCTGCTGTTGCGCATTTTTCTAAGGATGCTCATTGGGCGCATGTTTTGCCTCCTTTAGTTGACTTAAAGCCAGAGCAGCAAGCGGCATTAATCGCTGATTTAGAAAAAATCAACTTTACGATGTTAGGTCTATAGAGTTATGAGCTCGCAAGATAAGCCTAAAGGGATGATGAAAGGTCTCACGAGTTATGGGGACCTTAATTTTTCTTTGTTTTTAAGAAAGGCATTTATTAAAGCCATGGGGTACGGTGATCAGGCACTGGATAGACCGATCATTGGGATTACTAACACTTATAGTGATTTCAATCCATGCCATGGTAATGTTCCACAAATTATTCGGGCGGTTGAGAGGGGGGTGATGCAAGCTGGTGGTATGCCACTGAGTTTTCCTACTATTACAGTTCACGAATCCTTTGCTTATCCTACAAGTATGTATTTACGGAATTTAATGGCGATTGATACCGAAGAAATGATGCGAGCTCAGCCGATGGACGCTGTTGTATTGATTGGTGGTTGTGATAAAACGATTCCGGCACAACTCATGGCAGCAGCTGCGCTAGAAATTCCGGTGATTGTCATACCCACAGGACCAATGCTTACAGGCGAGCATAAGGGTGAGCGCTTAGGGGCTTGTACAGATTGTCGAAGATTCTGGGGTAAATTTAGAGCTGGTGAGATTGATCAGCAAGAAATTAATGATGTAAATGAAAAACTTGCCCCTACTACAGGTACTTGTATGGTGATGGGCACTGCTAGTACTATTGCGCTTATGGTTGAAGCAATGGGGATGAGTTTGCCTGGAGCTGCTGCGATACCAGCGGTCTATGCAGAGCGTTATAGACATTCGGAAGATGTTGGAAGAAGGATTGTTGAGTTAGCTCGAAGCCCTATCACACCTCAACAAATTATGACTCCTGAGGCTATCACTAATGCTCTTATTGTGTTACACGCCATTGGTGGATCTACCAATGCTATTATTCATTTCACAGCGATTGCTGCAAAGTTAGGTATACGTCTTGATCTTGAAAAATTTGATCAATTAGGCAAGAAGATTCCTGTGTTAGTTGATTTAAAGCCTAGTGGTGATTTTTATATGGAGCATCTCTATGAAGATGGTGGATTGATGGCCATATTGCAAGAGCTCAAACCATTTTTACATTTAGATTGCTTAACTGTCTCTGGTAAAACACTCGGTGATGAAATTGATAAGGCTCCTATTAAAGAGGTTCATCGAGTAGTACGTTCTGCTAAAAATCCTGTCTATCCGGTTGGTGGTTTAGCCTATTTGCGAGGTAATTTAGCCCCACGAGGTGCTGTCATTAAGCATGCTTCAGCAACACTCTCTTTACTTCAGCATCGTGGACGTGCTGTGGTGTTCGAATCCTTAGAGGATCTTACAACGCGGATTGATGATCCACAATTGGACGTAACAGCTGATGATATTTTAGTTTTGAAAAATGCTGGCCCTAAAGGAGCTCCTGGAATGCCAGAGGCAGGATATCTACCGATTCCGAAAAAATTAGCTCAAGCAGGTGTCAAAGACATGGTTCGCATATCGGATGCGCGCATGAGTGGTACAGCATTTGGTACCATTGTTTTACATATTACTCCGGAGGCTGCGGATGGTGGACCACTGGCGATTGTGCAAAATGGTGATTGGATTATTTTGGATGTCGAAAAACGAAGCATTCATATTGAATTATCTGATGAAGAAATACAAGCCCGATTACAACGTTTGCCAAAGAAAATAGAGATAGTGAAGAGTGGCTACCGTAAATTATATTTAGATACTGTCACACAAGCAGATTTAGGATGTGATTTTGATTTTATGATGCCTGAATTATCGAGAGTGGCACCGATCTCTCTAAAGGATTAAAACGTAATTTAAAAATCAGATCTTTTTAAAACCTATTTGTAAATAAAACAATTTTGGAGACGAATATGTTTAAAAAAATTCTAATAATTTGTTCTTTTCTACTGATATCCCCGCATCTATTAGCACAAAACTATCCCAATAAACCTATTCGGTTTGTGATTCCATTTCCACCTGGTGGAGCTACCGATATTATCGGTCGTATTATTTCTATGGAACTAACGAAAACTTTAGGGCAGCAAGTGGTAGCTGATAATCGCGGCGGCAGTAGTGGCAATATCGGTGCAGATATTGTGGCAAAGTCACCTAACGATGGTTACACACTATTGATGGGGGCGATGACATCTCATGCGATTAATGCAAGTTTAGAAAAAGCGACAATTCGGTATGACCTTGAAAAAGATCTCATCCCCATTTCCGTTGTTGGGGTAGTACCGATGGTAATTGTTGTGAATCCAAAGTTACCGGTTTATAACTTAAAAGATTTTATAAGTTACGCAAAGGCCAATCCTGGGAGAGTGACATTTGCCTCATCTGGAGCGGGAGCCCCTCAAAGACTTGCCATGGAGATGCTCAAAAATATGACGCAAATTGATATCTTACATGTCCCTTATCGAGGCAGTGGTCCCGCAATGACTGATTTAGTAGGTGGACAGGTCTTAAGTATGTCTGAGACCTTGCCAGCATGTCAGCAATTTATTGAGTCCAAACAATTGAGACCACTTGCTGTAACGACGGCCAGCCGCCTCAAACCAATTCCGGAGGTACCGACGATTTCTGAGGCTTTAGGAATTCCGAACTTTGATGTGGTTTCGATGTTTGGAGTTATGGCACCATCGGGAACGCCCCCTTCGAT
>DAIQPR010000029.1:12132-18342 GCA_036787315.1 Polynucleobacter sp.
CTCCTTCAATTATTCAGCGGATTAGTGATGATCTTAAAACGATCTTACAAAAGCCTGACGTGCAAGAAAGAATGATGGCGGCAGGTGTTTTTGTCAATTACATGAACCCTAAAGATTCATCTACCAAGTTACACCAAGAAGTCGCAATGTGGGGTAAAGTTATAAGTGAATCACACGTTACCTCAGATTAATGATGGTTGAAGTCAACAAGGAGTTTGTATGCCAAATAATCCCGAAAAAAATAACGATATCGAGCATCAATTAGAACGATTTTTGATACCAATAGGTAACTTTGCTGTTGCTACATTTCATCACGTTGCTTTATTTGTTATCGGTTTGGCGACCTTTTGGTCGGCTGGCTATGCCGTGAAAGATATGTTTCAAAAAACACATGCTTCGATCGAAGATTTATTACTTTTATTTATCTATTTAGAAATTGGTGCAATGGTTGGTATTTATTTCAAGACTAATCATATGCCAGTTCGCTTCCTTATTTATTTAGCCATCACTGCGGTAACTCGTTTGATTATTGATATGGTAAATGTTCGGCATGAGGCCACGATGGAAGTACTCTTTTTAGGTGGGACGATTTTAATCTTAGCCTTTGCAAATTTAGTTGTGCGTTATGCATCTTATAAGTTCCCATCTAAAGTAAATATCGAAGAGGATTAATACATTGGCTAAATTTAGTAAAGCGTTAGAGAGATGGAATGAAAGGTTTTCAATCCAGAATTATTTATTTGGAAAAACGCCTAATCATTATTTAGTTGCGCAAAAGGAGCATTTAAAACCTGGTAAAGCATTAGTTATTGCAGATGGTGAAGGAAGAAATAGTGTTTGGTTAGCGCAGCAAGGTTTATCTGTTGAAGCTTTTGATTTTTCTCCTATTGCCATTGAAAAAGCAAAAATACTTGCTTTAGAAAAAGGTGCCAATGTCAATTTTATTTGTAGCGATTGGCAGTCATTTGCTTGGGAGAAAAATGCTTACGATTATGTCGTGGGTATTTTTTTCCAGTTTGCTGATCCAGAAGAAAGGCAGACCTTATTTGCTTTGATGGACCAAAGTCTGAAGTCTGGTGGCTTGATGATTATTCAGGGGTATGGTGAAAATCAGTTGCAATACAACACTGGTGGGCCTGGGGTGTTAGAAAATTTATATACTGAGGAGTTGTTAAAAACTGCTTTTCCAAATTATGAAGTCATTGATTCCTCCACCTATGAAAAAGAAATTGAAGAGGGTGATGGACATGCGGGAATGTCAGCATTAGTTGGTTTTGTAGGTAAAAAACTTTAACTTAAGCCAATGAGTGATGCGATTGATAAGTATAGTATTAAATAAGTTGTTACTTATTTAATAAAAATCAAATTTATCAGCCAAAGCATGACCTATCAAAAATAAATAATTCAAATCAAACTTATAATGAGATTTGAATCTTTAACTTAATCCTCAACTATACATATGTCTGTAAGTAATACTTCTTCTGAAATTCAACAAGCAGTCACCGATCACAATACAAATGATTTAACAAGTATAAGCTGTGATTTGTTGATTGTCGGCGCTGGTTTAGCAGGATTAACTGTCGCATTGCAAGTTGCACAATCCCGCAAAGTGATTGTGTTAGCTAAGCGTGAGCTTACTGAAGCTGCAACGGCTTGGGCTCAGGGCGGTATTGTTGGTGTGCTTGACGAAAAAGATAGTTTTGAGTCCCATGTGGGCGATACTTTAGAGGCAGGAGCAGGTATCGTATCCGAGGCTACTGCAAGATTTATTACTGAAAATTCTCATCAAGCCATCGAATGGCTTGTAAAGCAGGATGTGGCTTTTACACAAGATCCTGAGGGACCTCTTGGTCTTCATTTAACAAGAGAGGGCGGGCATACTCATCGTCGTATTGCTCATGCTGCAGATGCCACTGGAAAAGCGATACATATAGCTCTTTTAGAAAAAGCTAAGGCGCATCCAAATATTCAGCTTTTTGAAAATTGGGTTGCGGTTGATTTGATAACCCAACGTCATTTAAAAGATATTAAGAGTCAAGATTATAAAAAAAGTGTTTTAAAAGATCGTTGTTATGGCGTGTATGCATTAGACATGAAGCATAACAATGTTGTGGCAATAACAAGTAATGATGTTGTTCTTGCAACTGGAGGTGTTGGTAAAGTCTATAAATACACTTCTAATCCAGATACCTCAACTGGTGATGGTATTGCAATGGCTTACCGTGCTGGTTGTCGTGTAGGTAATATGGAGTTCATTCAATTCCATCCAACGTGTCTTTATCATCCTCAAGAAAGAAGTTTCTTGATTACCGAGGCTTTGCGTGGAGAGGGTGCTTATTTAAAGTTACCTAATGAATATCGTTTTATGGCTGACCATGATGAGCGTCTTGAACTTGCCCCAAGAGATATTGTTGCGCGAGCTATCGACTTTGAGATCAAAAAGCATGGTATTGATTATGTTTTACTCGACGGAACTCATTTGGGCGCAGAGTTTTTAAAAGAGCATTTCCCAACAATTTATTCCCGTTGTTTGGCTGTCGGCATTGATATTACCAAAGAGGGTATTCCAGTGGTGCCTGCTGCACATTACACCTGTGGGGGTGTTGTAACTGATCTAAATGGACAAACAGATTTACCGCATCTCTATTCAGCTGGTGAAGCAACTTATACAGGGTTACATGGAGCAAATCGTTTAGCTAGTAATTCATTGTTGGAATGCGTTGTTATTGGAAAAGCTACTGCCGATAAAATTACCGAAAATAAAATTGAGCCTATTCCAGAAGTTAAGCCTTGGGATGATAGTCAGGTTGAGGATGCTGATGAGCAAGTTGTGATTGCTCATAATTGGGATGAGCTTAGATCTTTAATGTGGAATTATGTTGGGATTGTTAGAACCACAAAAAGATTAGAAAGAGCTCTGCATCGCATTGAATTACTTAAACAAGAGGTGCACGACTATTACTCAAATTTCCACGTTAATCGAGATTTGATTGAACTCAGAAATTTGATTGTTTGCGCAGAATTAATAGTCAGGTCTGCTTTGGAGAGAAAAGAAAGTCGCGGGCTGCACTATAGTCGTGATTATCCACAGACTTTTGCAATGTCCTACCCAACTATTCTCACTCCTAAGCGTTAATTAAATACGTTCTAAAACGCGTAAAGAGTAATCGACTGCGATAACGTCTTTAGTTAGTGCTCCGACAGAGATACGGTCAACACCTGTCATTGCTATTTCACGCAATTTGGACATTTCAACACCACCTGAAACTTCAAGTTCTGCACGATTACGATTGATTTCGACTGCTTTACGCATATCTTCAATTGAAAAATCATCAATTAGTATGTGTTCAGCACCACCTGCAAGTGCTTCTTCCAACTCAGCAATGGATTCGACTTCGATTTGAATCATTACTCCAGAGTTAAGAGCTTTAGCATTATCTAGAGCTGCTTTGATACTCCCAGCAGCAACGATATGATTTTCTTTAATGAGTATTCCGTCCCATAAGGCTAAACGGTGATTTTTTCCACCACCAACGCGAACTGCATATTTTTGAGCTTGGCGAAGACCGGGGATTGTTTTACGCGTCTCTAGGATTTTGCAACCTTTAGGGTTAGCTTCTACACCTGCAATTGCATCAACATATACTTTTGTTGAAGATGCTGTCCATGAGAGCATTTGTAAAAAATTAAGTGCGGATCGCTCAGCAGATAAGAGGGCTCTTGCATTAGATTCGATTTCGCACACGGGAGTATTTTTAATCATTAATTCCCCCTCAGCGTAATTCCACTGAATTGTTGCTTGTTGGTCCAGAGATTTAACACAAAGTTCAAACCAAGCCTGGCCACAAATAATGGCGCCGCCTTGCTTAATGACGACATGCGCTTTTACGCGTTCATCCGCAGGAACGAGTTGTGCAGTCCAATCAACTGTACCAATATCCTCGAGTAAAGCATCTTGCACGTTACGAGAAAGAGCTTGTTTCAAAGACTCATTAAATTCAAACATATTTTTCCTTTGTTATTTATTGTTAGGCTGCACCGATATTTTTTACAAAGCCATGTTGTGCTTTTGCTAACAATTCCGGATTATTTTTTGTGAAGTCCAACATACGTTCAATACAATTTTGTGCTTTTGAACGAATTGATTCTTCCACTTGAATTTCGCCTGTTTGGTTTTCTAAACAGCTTAGAATATTGGCGAGTCCGTTCATCGCCATCCATGGGCAGTTTGCACAGCTCTTACAAGTGGCGCTCTGTCCAGCTGTTGGAGCCTCAATTAAAACTTTATGAGGTGCTAGTTGTCGCATGCGATGCAAAATACCTTGGTCTGTAGCTACGATATATTCAGTCGCATCACCATCAACAACTGCTTTTAACATAGCTGAGGTAGAACCTACTACATCTGCCATAGCAACCACTGCGGCTGGAGATTCTGGATGAACCAAAACCTTAGCATTTGGATGATTTTTTCTCAAAGCTTCTAATTCTATGGCTTTAAATTCATCATGAACAATACAAGCTCCATCCCAAAGAATCATATCAGCGCCAGTTTGATCTTGAATATAACGACCTAAGTGACGATCGGGAGCCCACAAGATTTTTTTACCTTCTTCTTTAAGTTGGTGAACGATAGCTAACGCACAGGAGCTTGTTACCATCCAATCTGCTTTAGCTTTGACTGCAGCACTCGTATTTGCGTAGACAACAACTGTTCTATCAGGGTGTGCATTACAAAACTCTTCAAAAGTATCGATAGGGCAACCAAGGTCTAAAGAGCAAGTTGCGTCAATATCGGGCATAAAGACTCTTTTTTCAGGGGATAGGATTTTGGAGCTTTCGCCCATAAACCTCACTCCGGCAACAATGAGTTCTTTTGCTGGGTGTTCGCGACCAAATCTTGCCATTTCAAGGGAGTCGGCAACAATTCCACCAGTTTCAAGGGCAAGATCTTGAATATCACCATCCACGTAATAATGAGCCACTATGACAGCATTACGGGCTTTTAAAAGAGCGCGAATCTTGTTTTTAGTTATTTCTTTTTCAGCAGAAGTTAAGGGAGTAGGAACTTTGGCCCAAGCACTGGCAATACAAGTAGGGCCATCTACAGTAGGGAGTGAAAATTCGTAACTTTTAACAGGAGTATTCATAATTTGTGTAATTTGCTACATTGATATGTACATTATCGAAGAATTTACCATTCTCGTACAAAATTTTGACATTTTGTGTTTACGACCCTGTTAGAATGACGAGCGGAGGATGTTACATGCAACGAATGATGCTTTTAGCCAAATTGCACCGTGTGACGGTGACTGAGGCAGACTTAAATTACGAAGGTTCCTGCGGAATCGATGAAGACTTGTTAGAAGCTGCCAATATGCGAGAGTTTGAGCAGATTGAGCTATACAACATTAATAATGGTGAGCGTTTCTCTACTTACATCATTAAGGCAAAAAGAGGCTCTGGAATTATTTCTCTTAATGGAGCCGCTGCCAGAAAAGCGCATGTAGGGGATCCGCTCATTATTTGCACGTATGGACTCGTTCAGGAAACAGATTTAGACCAATACCAACCAAAGATTGTTTTGGTCAACGAGTGCAATCAAATCAAAGAAATTAAAGCGATAACCCGTTAAAAAGGAAGTTTAGCGTCAGGTTTTGCCGCTAAAAGTGCCTTTTTGAATGCTTCTTGAATTCTTTCAATGGCATTTTGGTTATCTGCTTCAAATCGCATCACAACAACAGGTGTGGTGTTAGAAGGTCTTGCTAATCCAAATCCATCAGCATATTCAACACGAATACCATCGATGGTATTGACTGAGATTGCGTCTTCAAACTTTGCGTTTGCTTTCACTTCCTCAAGAATTCTAAAAGGCTCACCCTCATCACAGGCCATTTGTAATTCTGGAGTACAAATAGCGTTAGGTAAGTCTAAAAGAGTTTGATTAGGATTATTTTCTTTAGACAGAATCTCTAAAAGCCTTGCTGCTGTATAAAGTCCGTCATCAAAGCCATACCAACGGTCTTTGAAAAAGATATGCCCACTCATTTCTCCTGCAAGTGGAGCGCCAGTTTCTTTTAGTTTTGCTTTGACTAAAGAATGGCCTGTTTTCCACATCAGTGGTTTTCCGCCGTGTTGCTCGATCCAGATTCCTAGATTTCTAGTGCACTTTACATCGTAAATAATTTGCGCACCTGGATTACGAGATAGAAC
>DAIQPR010000030.1:0-18301 GCA_036787315.1 Polynucleobacter sp.
GTCTTCCAGCTGGGTATAACACTTCCGTTGGGGAAAGAGGCCTTAAACTTTCTGGTGGAGAAAAACAAAGAGTAGCTATTGCGCGAACCTTATTAAAGAACCCGGCATTAATCATTTTTGATGAGGCTACATCTGCGCTTGATTCACAAACAGAAAAAGCTATTCAATTAGAGATTAATAAACTTACCACGAATAGAACTGCTTTAATCATCGCTCATCGCTTATCAACTATTGTGCATGCCTCTCAGATATTAGTCATGCAAGATGGGGAGATCCTCGAAAGGGGAACGCATGAAGAATTAATGAATCTTCAGGGGAAATATGCATTGATGTGGAATATGCAAAAAAATCAAATTGAAGCTTCTCAATCAGAGACTGTTCTGGCAATTTAATAGCTAAAAATGACTATTCATATTTTGCAACATGCGTTTGGGGAAGTTTTAAAAGTTGCTGACCCACAATTATCTTTACCAATAGTTTTAGAAAAATATTTTCCTCAAGGATTGGTGGGAAATTGTCTTGTTGTTGGTGCCGGAAAAGCGAGTGCATCAATGGCGGATGCTTTAGAAAAATATGCTTTACAACATTGGCCGCAAGCCAATATTTATGGTCACGTTATAACCCGCTATGGGCATGATGTTTCAAATGTAAATTATTCAAGAAGAATCAATGTTTCACAAGCCTCTCATCCAGTACCTGATCAAGCTGGAATAGAAGCTTGTAAAAAAATATTACAACATATAGAAAATTTAAAGACTAATGATATTTGTATCGTTCTTATATCAGGTGGAGGCTCAAGCCTAACTCCATTAGCACTTGGGAATATATCTTTAACAACGATTCAAAATTTAACAGAAGAATTATTACGTTGCGGTGCCCCTGTTGAGGAAATCAATGTTATTAGAAAACATATTTCAGCCATTCAGGGTGGTCGTTTAGCTCAGCTTGTAAGAAGCCGCGGTGCAACTGTTGTAGCCTTTATCATTTCTGATGTTATTGGTGATAATGCAAGTGATATTGCCAGTGGACCATGCGCGGCTGATCCTTCGACATTTGAGGATGCAATGAACATTATTGAGAAGTACAACTTACAAAATAATCCAAATATCCAGGATGTTATAACCCATTTGCAAAATGGAAAAAAAGGATTGGTTAGCGAGACTCTGAAGCCACAAGATAAGATTTTAGATGGAGTAGCAAACCATGTTTTTGCTTCAGCGCAAAAAAGTCTTGAAGCTGCCGCAAATTACTGCCGATCTTTAGACTATGAAGTTTTTTTATTGGGTGATCATATTTCAGGAGAGTCTTCCGAATTTGCGAAAGTTCAGGCTGATATGATTCGACAAACAATAAAAAATAATCCTTCAAAAAAAATTGCTTGGATTTCAGGAGGCGAAACAGTCGTTACAATTCCTAAAGGAGTTAAAGGGCGGGGAGGAAGATGCTCAGAGTTCTTACTGGCCCTACTGAAGGAAACAATTGATATAAAAGGGCTTAGTGCTCTTGCAGCAGATACGGATGGCATTGATGGAAGTGAAAAAAATGCCGGAGCATTTTTTAATTCCGAAATAAAGAAGAAGGTTTTGCAAAAGCATTTTAATATTGATGAATATCTTGATAAACATGATGCTTATGGATTTTTTGAAGAAGTCGGAGCGCTAGTCATGACTGGTCCGACTTTGACAAATGTTAACGATTTTAGAATTGTTCTATGGGAAAGAGATGAACACAATAACCATTAAACGACCTGATGATTGGCACCTCCATTTAAGAGATGGGGATGTATTACCTGACTTGGTAAAACATACTGCACGGCAATTTAGTCGAGCGCTAATCATGCCAAATTTAAAGCCACCTGTAACTACTGTTTCTCAAGCATTGAGTTATCAAGACAGAATTCATCAAGCGGCAAAAGAAGTGGGTTATCCAGAATTTTATGCATTCATGACTTTGTATTTAACTGATATGACTTCGCCATCAGAAATCGTAAAAGCTAAAGAAAATGGAATCATTGGTGTTAAGTTATACCCTGCTGGAGCAACAACTAATAGCGATGCAGGTGTTACTAATATTCTGAAATGCGATGAAACGATTGCCATGATGGCTGAACTTAATATTCCTTTATTAGTTCATGGTGAGGTTACAAGTCAGGAGATTGATATATTTGATCGTGAAGCTGTATTTATCAATGACGTTTTGCATCCTTTGAGAAAAAGGCATCCTCAATTAAAAGTAGTGTTCGAGCACATTACAACTTCACAGGCTGTTCAATATGTGCAGGAATCTAATGAATTTGGTGAGATTGCTGCCAGTATTACCGCGCACCATTTGCTATATAACCGTAATGCAATATTTGTCGGAGGCATTCGGCCACATTACTACTGTTTACCAGTTCTTAAAAGAGAAGAGCATCGTCAAGCCTTATTATCTGCTGCAACTGGAAGTTCAAAAAGATTCTTTTTAGGGACTGATAGTGCTCCTCATGCACAGCACTTAAAGGAGCATGCATGTGGATGTGCAGGATGCTTTACAGCTGCTCAAGCGTTGGAACTATATGCGCAAGCCTTTGACTCAGTTGGAAAATTACAACAGTTGGAGCAATTTGCATCATTTAATGGCCCAGATTTTTATCAAGTTCCTCGTAATGAGGGGATGATTACGCTTGAAAAGAAACCTCAAAGTATTCCTAATAGTTATCCATTAGGTAAAGATCTTTTAGTTCCTCTTAATGCTGGACAATCCCTAGAGTGGTCAATTCTCGGTTAGACTACTGTTGCAGAGTTGATTAGGCAATCGCCGCTTGAATAAAGGGGAGGAAAGTCCGGACTCCAAAGGGTAGGGTGATGGTTAACAGCCATCCATGGTGACATGAGGAATAGGGCCACAGAGACGAGCGTATTTAGTTACGGTGAAACGCGGTAACCTCCACTCGGAGCAATCTCAAATAGGCAGGCGTTGAGGCGACCCGTTAAGCCTGCGGGTAGAGAGCTCGAGTCCAGTGGTAACACGGGACCTAGATGAATGATTGCCCCAAGGCGAAAGTTTTGGCGACAGAATCCGGCTTATCGATCAACTCTGCTTCTTATGCTTCTATGATCTCTATAGTGTGGCTTATTTCAGCCGTTTTTCTTAACATGATGGTTGCAGAGCAATATTTGTCATGAGAAAGTTCAACCGCTTTTGCCACTCTGCCTGGGTCTAAATCTTTTCCGGTAACTATATATTTCATGTTAATGTGAGTAAACACTTTCGGATCTGAGTCTGCTCGTGTTGCTTCAAGCTTTACTTTGCATCCTGAAATGTTTTGTCGGGATTTTTTTAAAATCATTACAACATCAAAAGCTGTGCAACCCCCGGCCCCTGCCAATAATAGCTCCATCGGGCGAGGCGCCAAGTTTCTGCCACCGGCTTCTGGTGCGCCATCCATGTTGATGAGATGACCGCTTCCAACTTCTGCAGAAAAGCTCATACCATCTATTCCAAGCCAATTTACCGTACATTCCATGTTGCACCCCAACAAAAAAATTAAAAAAACACTTTACCTAGTGATAACCCTAATATATAATTAACTTATTGCGTAAATTCTAAATATAGATTTTACTGCTACTGATGTCTCCTCCACCCAAACAAAGGTGGAATTCATAGCCCAGAGTTTACCTCTGGGCTTTTTTTTGCTATAATCATGGATTCCCTGTTTTGGTCCTAGGGAATAGTACTACAGTTGTAAACGTCAAATGAGAGCGTGCAAGCATAAGCAAGGCCGAACGAGATTTTGCAATTGAAACATTTTGGACCCTAAAATTTAATGAAAGTAGTCATGAAAACATTTTCCGCAAAATCCCATGAGGTAAAGCGTGAGTGGTTCGTGATTGACGCAACAGACAAAGTTCTCGGTCGTGTCGCCAGTGAAGTGGCACACCGTCTGCGCGGCAAGCATAAACCTGAGTTCACTCCTCACGTAGATACAGGCGATTTCATCGTCGTTATTAACGCATCAAAACTTCGCGTAACCGGCAACAAAGGTTTGCAAAAGAAATATTATCGTCATAGTGGATATCCTGGCGGAATCTACGAAACAAATTTCGATAAAATGCAAGCCAAATTCCCTGGACGCGTTCTTGAAAAAGCAGTCAAGGGTATGCTTCCTAAGGGACCTCTTGGTTATGCAATGATCAAGAAATTGAAGGTTTATGGTGATGAAACTCATCCACACGCGGCTCAACAGCCTAGCGTTTTAGAAATTTAAGGAGCTTTTATGATTGGAAATTGGAATTATGGAACCGGTCGTCGTAAAAGCTCAGTAGCAAGAGTTTTTATCAAGTCAGGTAAAGGCGATATTCTAGTAAACGGTAAGCCGATTGATCAGTATTTTTCACGTGAGACTTCACGTATGATCGCTCGTCAACCGCTTATCTTGACGAATCACGCTTCTACATTTGACATTAAAGTTAACGTAAGTGGTGGCGGTGAAACAGGTCAAGCTGGTGCTGTTCGTCATGGTGTTACACGTGCTTTGATTGACTATGACAATACTTTAAAACCTACTTTATCAAAAGCTGGTTTTGTTACACGTGATGCACGTGAAGTTGAACGTAAGAAGGTTGGTTTACGTGGTGCACGCCGTCGTAAACAATTTAGTAAGCGTTAATTTAACAAGTCTTAAAGAAATTAACCGTATAGGCGTGTTGCTTATACGGTTTTTTTCATTGTTTTTTCACACTAGAAGAACATACTCATGAAACTTTAGTGGTAACTCGGGAGAAAAGATGATTAAAGTAGGAATTGTAGGCGGAACTGGATATACGGGTGTGGAGTTATTAAGGATGTTGGCACAGCACCCAGAAGTGCAATTAACTGCAATTACATCTAGAAAAGAAGCAGGAATGCCGGTTTCTGAAATGTTTTCCTCATTAAGAGGAAGGGTTGATATTGCGTTTAGTACTCCAGAGGACGCTAAATTAGATGAGTGTGATGCAGTATTTTTTGCAACACCTCATGGTGTAGCAATGTCTCAAGCCAAAGAACTGCTTGCATCAAATGTCAGAATCCTTGATTTAGCAGCTGACTTTAGATTAAAAGATACTAAGGTTTTTGAGCAGTGGTATGGCATGCCTCATCAATGTCCAGACATATTGGAAGAGGCAGTTTATGGATTAGCCGAAATCAATCGTGAAGCCATAAAAAAAGCGCGTGTAGTTGGTTTAGCAGGATGTTATCCAACATCAGTACAACTAGGATTTGCACCACTTTTATCCCCAAAATCTAATGCAGGAAAAAAATTAGTTGATACTAAATATTTGATTTCTGATTCTAAATCCGGGGTTTCTGGAGCTGGCAGAAAGGCTGAAGTAGGTACTTTACTTGCTGAGGCGAGCGATAACTTTAAAGCTTATGGAGTTAAAGGACACCGTCACCTTCCAGAGATTGAGCAGGGTTTAAAGGCTATAGCTGGTCATGATGATGTGAAGCTTACCTTTGTTCCACATTTAGTCCCAATGATTAGAGGGATACATTCAACACTATATGCAAAAATCTTACCTGAAGCTTTAGATGTAGATTTTCAAGCTTTATATGAAGACTTTTATCGTGGCGAATATTTTGTAGATGTAATGCCCGCTGGTAGTCATCCAGAAACAAGGTCAGTAAGAGGTAGTAACCAACTTAGGATGGCGATTCATCGCCCTGGAGGTGGAGATACTTTAGTCATATTAGTAGTTGAAGACAATCTTGTTAAGGGCGCTTCAGGCCAAGGTATTCAGTGCTTAAATTTGATGTTTGGGTTTCCAGAAAACATGGGACTTCAACAGATTGCGTTACTTCCTTAATCCCTTACATGCAATAGGGGTAAAAGAAGCCTAGAATAGAGTCATTAGAGGGTTTTTGAAAGGAATTATCATGAGTGCTGTACAAGAAGTTGCAAAG
The DNA here is from genome assembly GCA_036787315.1 of Polynucleobacter sp. Taxonomy (GTDB): domain Bacteria; phylum Pseudomonadota; class Gammaproteobacteria; order Burkholderiales; family Burkholderiaceae; genus Polynucleobacter. The sequence continues at coordinate 5,923 of DAIQPR010000030.1, forward strand.
TCTTTTGAAGAGCCACCAGTTCCAATTATCTTCACAGATAGTGCTGCGACTAAAGTTGCAGACTTAATTGCTGAAGAAGGAAATAATGCGCTCAAGTTGCGTGTCTTCGTGCAAGGTGGTGGATGCTCAGGATTTCAGTATGGATTTACTTTTGATGAAGATATCAATGAAGATGACACTCAATTTGAAAAAAATGGTGTGACACTATTGGTAGATTCAATGAGTTATCAATACTTAGTTGGAGCAGAAATCGACTACAAAGAAGATATCAATGGATCACAATTTGTAATCAAAAATCCTAATGCCACAACTACATGTGGCTGTGGATCATCGTTTTCAGCTTAGTTTCATTTATAGTGTAGGGAGCCCAGTATTCTTGGGCCCTTTGCACCTGTAACATCTGGAATGTTTGAGGATTTCTTATTCTTAAAACTCCAAGCTAGCCATGCAAAAGCCATAGCCTCAATGGTTTGAGGATCTAAGCCGTAATCATCTGTTGTAACAACATTTAAATCTAAATTTAAAAACTTGCATTGCTCTTCAATCTTTTGAAGTAGGTAAGTGTTTCTTGAACCACCTCCGCAGATAATTAATTCAGAGCAAGTAGGTAAATACTTTTTTAAATCCTGGGCAATTGTTTTGTCGGTAAGTGTAAGAAGTGTCGCTTGAGTATCCTCAGGAATAGGTGGATATTTACATATAGAAACTTTATTCAATAACCAATCTACGTTAAATAAGTCTCGGCCAGTACTTTTGGGTATTGGTCTAGTGAAGTAAGGCTCATTTAAAAAATGACTCAATAACTCTGAGTGTTCATTACCGGATTGTGCCCAGTTACCTTTATCGTCAAAGGGTAAATTTTTATGAAAATGAATCCAACTGTCTAAAAGAATATTTGCCGGTCCGGTATCAAAACCCAATATAGGTTGTTTTGGACTCAGTAGCGTAAGATTTGCAATACCCCCAAGGTTAAGGATTGCTTTAGGCTTATCATTATTACCAAACTGAGAGTAATGAAATGCTGGGACTAGTGGAGCCCCTTGACCACCTGCTGCAATATCTCTTGAACGAAAGTCATTGATGACGTCTATTTGCGATAACTCAGCAAGTAGCGACCCATTTAGTGATTGCAGAGAATAGCCTACTTGATTGGATAAAACTGGTTGATGCCTTATCGTTTGACCATGGGCGCCAATCGCAACAATTTGTTCAGGTTTGACCGATGCCAATTGCAAAATAGTTTGAACTACATTGGCATACTCAATTGCAATTTGGTTAGAAGCTAGAGCTTCTTGATGTAACTCATCATGTGATGTTGATTGCAATTTTAGAAAGAGTTGTTTGAGTTCATCTGAAAATTGACGACTAACATGAACAAGTGTTTCTACTTGACCCAATTCATTAATAGAGCATAAAACGCCGTCAATACCATCTAAACTTGTACCTGACATAAGACCTATGTAAAGTTCCGAACTTAGGTGATTATTAGAAGTTATATGCATAGACAGGTAAAATATCAAAAATGCGACAATGTAGTTTATTTCAACTTCACTTAAAAGACTTTAAGAAGTGTTAAAAATACAGTTTCAAATCTAACATGACATCTCATCATACACCGAACGAATATCCAATAACAGAAGAGGTACTAGAGGCCTTAGCGCAGACAAAAAGAGGCTGTGAAGAGCTTATTGTTGAAGCTGATTGGATAAAAAAATTAGCCAAGAGCATCGCAACAAAACAACCTTTGCGTATTAAGTTAGGTTTAGATCCTACAGCCCCAGATATTCATCTTGGTCACACTGTTGTATTGAATAAATTAAGGCAGTTACAGAACTTAGGCCATACCGTTATTTTTCTGATTGGGGACTTCACAAGCATGATCGGTGATCCATCAGGTAGAAATAACACTCGCCCACCATTAACAAAAGATGAAATTGCGCAAAACGCAAAAACATATTACAACCAAGCAAGTCTTGTTTTAGATCCTTCAAAAACCGAGGTTCGCTATAACTCTGAATGGTCTGAACCACTTGGCGCGTCTGGGATGATTCAGTTGGCAGCAAAATATACGGTGGCAAGAATGTTAGAAAGGGACGATTTTACAAAAAGATATCGCTCTGGAGTACCGATTTCGGTTCATGAATTTTTATATCCCCTCATGCAAGGTTATGACTCTGTTGCTTTAAAAAGCGATTTAGAACTTGGTGGAACGGATCAAAAATTTAATTTGCTTGTTGGGCGTGAACTACAGAAAGAGTATGGACAAGAACCGCAATGTATTTTAACTATGCCACTTTTGGTTGGTCTTGATGGCGTTGATAAGATGAGTAAATCCAAAGGTAACTATATTGGTATCACGGAAGCTCCAAATCAAATGTTTTCCAAGCTCTTGAGTGTCTCAGATGATTTGATGTGGACATACTACAACCTTCTATCATTTCAAAGTCTTCAAGAAATTGAAAAGCTTAAACAAGAAGTTATAGATGGTAAAAATCCTAAAGATGCAAAAGTTGCTTTAGCTAAAGAAATTGTGACTAGATTTCATAGCGCAAGCGATGCAGAAAAAGCGCATGAAGATTTCCAATTGAGAGCAAAAGGTGGAATACCGGATGACATTCCAGAAATAACTCTTTCTGGCGCGCCTATCGGAATAGCACAGCTTTTAAAAATGTCTCAACTTGCTCCTTCAACGTCTGAAGCAAATCGCAATATAGAACAAGGTGGCGTAAAAATTGACGGGAGCACCATTTCAGATAAGGCACTGCAGGTTAACGAGGGTACCTTTGTGCTGCAAGTGGGCAAAAGAAAGTTTGTAAAAGTTATATTGAAGAAATGATTTCATGACAAAAATATTATTAGTTCGCCATGGTGAAACAAATTGGAATAAAGAGCATCGTTTGCAGGGGCATTTAGATATTGGATTAAATGAACAAGGAGTTCTTCAGGCAAAACTTTTAGGCCAAGCATTAGCAAACGAAAAAATTGATATTGCTTATTCCAGTGATTTGTCTAGAGCTTTAGATACGGCAAACACAATTACCCTTCATCACGATGTTCCAACTGTCATTGATGCTGATCTAAGAGAAAGATGTTATGGAGAAATCCAAGGCTTAACCTATAAAGATATAGAAGAACAACTACCTGAAAACCATAAAGCTTGGCATAGTAGAGATCCTGATTTTCAGCCAAAGGGTGGAGAAACTCTCCGCCAATTCTATATTCGAGTTACAAACTCAATAGAGAGAATCGCAAAAAATCATATTGGTGAAGTTGTACTGATTGTTGCTCATGGTGGAGTGCTAGATTGTATGTACCGCTTAGCTACAAAAATGGATATTGCAGAAAAGAGAAAAGTTGAGCTGTTAAATACCAGTCTAAATCGCTTATTTTTTACTGATCAAGGTTTTGAAATAGAAGCTTGGGGAGATGTTTCTCATCTGCAAGAACTCAAGTCTTTAGATGACGTAGATTCCGGTAGCAAATCGGTACCTTGGTTATTACCTTAATCTAAGTCAAGCAGACCGTTATCTTTTGGCGGCACAAGTTGAAAGTGCTCGTAACTGATTTTGGTTGCGATTCTACCCCTTGGAGTTCTTTGAAGATAACCCTGCTGAATTAAGTAAGGTTCGATTACGTCTTCGATGGTATCTCTTTCTTCTCCGATTGCTGAAGCAAGATTATCAACCCCAACAGGGCCTCCAGAAAACTTAAATAGAATTGCTTCTAATAATTTTCTGTCCATGAGGTCAAATCCTACAGGATCAACATCTAACATTTTTAGAGCCGCATCGGCAATTGCACTCGAAATTGTTCCATCGCTTTTTACTTGAGCATAATCACGAACTCTTCTTAACAATCGATTAGCAATTCTAGGAGTGCCTCTAGCTCGTTTAGCAATCTCTCTAGCACCATCACTTGTAATTGGAGCATTGAGTAAATTTGCTGAACGTAAGATGATGTTTTCTAATTCTTGATGGTTGTAGAATTCAAGTCTAGATACAATACCGAATCTATCCCTTAGAGGATTTGTCAACATCCCAGCGCGAGTTGTAGCACCCACTAAAGTAAAAGGTTTTAAATCAAGTTTTACACTCCGGGCGGCTGCACCTTCGCCAATCATAATATCGATACTGTAATCCTCTAATGCGGGATAAAGTATTTCTTCAACAATAGGAGATAAGCGATGAATTTCATCAATAAAAAGAACATCATTTTCTTCTAAATTGGTAAGTAAGGCTGCTAAATCACCTGGACGGTCCAAGACTGGACCACTTGTTTGACGAAGATTAACCCCTAATTCTTTTGCAATAATGTGCGCTAAGGTTGTTTTACCGAGTCCTGGAGGTCCAAATAACAAGACATGATCTAATGCTTCAGAACGACTCTTAGCAGCCGAAATAAAAATTTCTAATTGTTCTCTAACTTTAGTTTGGCCAATATATTCTTCTAATTGTTTTGGACGCAAAGCGCGTTCAATCATTTGATCTTCGCCAACTACGCCAGCATCTATCATTCTTGAACCTTTTTGAGGTGGTTCTGAATTTGTTTCAATTTGATCAGTATGAATTGCCATATAAGAAGTTTAACCTTAACTCACCCTATGCTTTAGATAATGTTTTAAGTGCTAGGCGAATTCCGTCAGAAACTGAGGCATCATTCGGTACTTGTTTTATAGCAGATACAGCCTCTTTATCAGAATACCCCAGGGCAATCAAAGCTTGAAGGATTTCAGAAGATGCAGAATTAGTGGTTCCTGTAGTTGACTGTAAATCAGTTCCAAATTTCCCTTTTAATTCTAGAAGCAATCGTTCGGCTGTTTTTTTACCAATACCTGGAACTGTCATTAAACGAGATGAATCTTGCATCGATACGGCTAGTGCAATATCTGAAACACTCATTCCAGATAATATAGTCAGTGCGGTTCGGGCACCAACTCCGCTAATTTTTATCAGAGTGCGAAATGTTTCTCTTTCATTTTCAGAAGCAAAACCAAAAAGTTGTTGCGCATCTTCCCTTACTAAATGATGCGTTAGTAATGTAATTGATGCGCCAATTTCGGGTAATTGATATAAGGTACTCATAGGAACATCAATGTCATAACCAACACCATGACAATCAACCAATATATGCGGTGGGTTTTTTTGGATTAAAGTCCCTTGGATTCTACCTATCATTATTTGCTTTCAACTTGAGTTGTGCTTGTAGTAACTGATTTTTCATTCTAAATTGATGAGCACCACAAATAGCAACAGCTAACGCATCCGACGCATCAGTGCTTGGCGCCACCTTTAAAGATAAAAGTCTTTTAATCATTTCTTGCACTTGAGATTTCGCAGCTCGCCCATGCCCCACTACATTTTTTTTAACTTCTAATGCGCTAAATTCAACTACTTCTATATCTTGACATACTATAGCGGAAATAGCGGCTCCTCTTGCTTGACCAAGAGCTAGTGTAGATTTTGGATTTACATTCAGAAACACTTGTTCAACAGCTGCATATTCCGGCTGATAAACCTTGATCACCTCAGTTACGCCATTAAATAATGTCCCAAGCCTTTGAGGTATTGATTTGTTTGTGCTTTCAGTTGTAATTAAACCAGACGCCACATAATGAAGCCGTTGTTGGTTAAATTCGATAATCCCAAATCCTGTAACTCTGAGCCCTGGATCAATACCTAAAATACGCATATTTAATGCCTAAAATGACGTGTACCCGTATAGACCATAACAATTCCGTGTTCATCAGCTGCTTGAACAACCTCATCGTCACGAACGCTTCCACCCGGTTGAATGACGCATGTTGCACCAGCAGCAACAACTACATCTAAACCATCACGGAATGGGAAAAACGCATCACTAGCTACAACCGAACCGATGAGCGAAAGACCTGCATTATTAGCCTTGATTCCAGCGATCTTAGCAGAATCAATCCTACTCATTTGGCCAGCTCCAACCCCTAAAGTCATACCGTTTGCACAAAAAACAATTGCATTGGATTTGACGTATTTAGCAACTTTCCATGCAAATAACATTTCCTCTAATTCATGTGGAGATGGCTGCTTTTTAGTAACTACTTTTAGTTCAGATAGATTTACATTTTTTGCATCTGGAGTTTGTACAAGGATTCCACCACCAACTCTTTTAAGGTCATAGGAATTATGTGATCCAGATAATGGGATCTGTAAAACTCTTACATTTTGTTTATTACTGAGAATTTTTAAAGCCTCAGATGAGTAAGAAGGTGCTATTAATACTTCAACAAATTGTTTTGAAACTGCCTGAGCGGTTAAGCCATCACATTCTCTATTGAAGGCAATAATTCCACCAAAAGCAGAGGTAGGATCCGTTTTAAAAGCTTTTTCATAAGCATCTAGTGCAGAATGTGCAATGGCTACACCACAGGGATTGGCATGTTTTACGATTACACATGCTGGATTACCTTCAGTTTCACTATTTCCAAAACTTTTAACACATTCCCAGGCTGCATCAGCATCAGCAATATTGTTAAAGGAAAGTTCTTTACCTTGGAGTTGTTGGTAGTTTCCAAGACCACCTAAGACTGGCTTAATATCTCTATAGAAGGCAGCAGATTGGTGTGGATTTTCACCATAACGCAATTCTTGAACGCGCTCGAAAGACATATTAAATGTACTTGGAAACGCTGAACGATTATGGTGAGATAGATCTTCATTAAGAGATGTAAGATAGTTTGCTATCGCACCGTCATATTGTGCTGTATGAGCGAAAACCTTTTTTGCAAGACGCAAATTAGTCTCAAAAGAAACTTTACATTGGTTTGTAGTCATTTCATTAAGAACGCTACTGTAGTCATCTGGTGAAATTAAAACTGTTACATCTTGGTGATTTTTTGCAGCTGCACGCAACATTGCGGGGCCACCAATATCAATATTCTCAATAGCTTCTTCAAAAGAACAGTTTTCTTGCGAAATTGTTTTTTCAAATGGATATAAATTGATAACAAGCATATCAATCGTTCCGATACCATGTTCTTTTAGAGCCTCCATATGTTGATGATTTGCTCTAATTGCTAATAGTCCACCATGAACCATTGGGTGCAATGTTTTCACACGGCCATCTAGCATTTCTGGAAAATTTGTTAGCGATGAAACTTCTACGACTGGCAAGTTGTTTTCAGCAAGCAACTTCGCGGTGCCTCCTGTTGAGATTAATTTAACACCTAGTTGATGAAGTTCTTTAGCAAAAGGAACAATACCTGATTTGTCTGAAACAGAGAGGAGTGCGGTTTTTATCATAATGAACTAGTTAGTTGATTTATAGGGTTTAATGAAAATTTGTGTGAGATTAAATAAGGCCATGTTCAAGAAGTTTTTTTCTTAAGGTATTTCGATTTAGACCAAGATATTGAGCTGCTAAGGATTGGTTATTGCCAGCATGTTGCATGATAAGTTCTAACATGGGTTTTTCTATAGATGAAATAACCATATCGTAGACATTCGAAGGTGGAATATTTCCTAAATCATCTAAATAACGTTGTAGATGGGTCTCAAGAACCTCTGTAACAGGGTGTTTTTTTTTGCTTTCCATATTTTTAGGCTGCTTCTAAATATTGTATTTTTTCTGAGTACTGTCTTAGTTCTTCGAAATAATCTTGAACCGCTTTTAATTGCTCTTCACATGATTCTATAGTGTTCATTCTTGCGCGAAATTGGTGAGAGTTTCTAAGTCCTTTGCAGTACCAAGCAATATGCTTTCGAGCTGAGCGAAGTCCAATGTAATCGCCATAGAACGAATAATGTTCTAGTAAGTGGTCATGCATGATGTTGGAGATTTCAGAGATGTCAGGTGCAGGTAAATAATTTCCTGTTTTTAAAAAGTGGTCTATCTCACGAAAAATCCAAGGCTTACCTTGCGCAGCACGGCCAATCATAATTGCGTCTGCATTTGTTTTTTCTAATACTAGTTTTGCTTTTTCTGGAGAATTAATATCACCATTCGCAACAATTGGAATTTTGACGATTGCTTTAACTTCAGCGATAGTCTCGTATTCGGCTTCCCCGTGATATAAGTCAGCCTTCGTCCTGCCATGAATGGTTAACATTGCAATACCGCTATCTTCTGCAATTTTGGCGATTCTTAGAGCATTTTTATGAGCCCTATCCCAACCTGTTCGAATTTTTAATGTAACAGGTACTTTAGGATGATTTAATTGAACACTTTTTACTATCTCTTCTAAAATTTTTGCTACAAGAGGTTCATTTTGCAAAAGAGCTGAACCTGAAGCAACATTACAGACTTTCTTAGCCGGACACCCCATATTGATATCAATGATTTGAGCACCCCTGTCGATGTTTAAAAGGGCAGCTTGGGCCATCATTGATGGATCAGCACCTGCAATTTGAACTGAGATAGGATTAGTTTCACCATCATGATTAGCTCTTCTGAGGGTTTTTTCACTATTCCACAACATGGCGTTGGAGGCAATCATTTCAGACACCGCGTAACCAGCCCCTAATTTTTTACATAGTTGACGGAAAGGTCGATCTGTCACACCAGCCATTGGTGCCACAAAAAGTTGATTTGAAAGTTGAAATGGACCGAGAATCACAATTTAGCGATGATTAATTGGGAAAGATGAACTTTAGCATAATTTTGTTTTCAAATGCCTAAATTTTAAGCATTTGAAAGCTATCTTTGGCCAAACATCATTTGTCTTGCTAATTGATTTTTAACAGGGGGTAACCATTGCAATGCAGATAGTGCTAGTCCTCGGCCCAGAATTAAAGGAAGAAAACTAGATGTAAAAACACTAGCCATGAGGTCAGTAATTTGAATAGTTGCAGCTCTGTCCTTCGAGCGCTTTTCTTGATAATTTAATAAAGCAACTTCTAATTTTTTATTCAAATCATCAGAAGATCTTGAAAATACAGAATTAAGAGTGTTTGCAAGGGTGAAAGCATCTCTAAGACCTAAATTTAGGCCTTGACCTGCTACTGGGTGAAGTGTTTGTGCAGAATTACCTATCCAAACTTCATTGTCGTGAACAATATCCTTTTTAAAGTTTAAGCCAAGGGGATACGCTTTTCGATCATGAACTTCTTCAAATTCACCAATAGGCATTTGAATAGCTTCAGTTAATTTAGAAATAAATTCTTCTTGATCAAGATTTAAAAGGAATTCAATTTTTTCTGTTGGAGCGCACCATACAAAATTTTTAAAATTTGAACCTTGGTGATGGGGCAATATGGCAATAGGACCATCGTTTGTGAATCGCTCCCAAGCCATGTGAGATTGAACATGATTCACTTTAAGCCAACCCACTAGAGCAGATTGCCCATAATCTTTATGAACATCTTTGGCTTCTTGATCGCTAAAAAGACCGCCATCAGCATGAACAATACATGTATTAGCTGATATTTCATGAATTTCAATCGAGTCCTTAAAGTCATGAACCCAATTTAAATTTTTACAATCCAGCTCTAAGCTTTTTAATTTCTTTCTTAATGAAAGAAGAATATCTTTATAGCGCACTATATGTCCAAGGGCTTCTTGGTGAATTTCATCCTTTCTCATAGTCGTTTTTCCGAAATAGCCTTTATGAGAAACATGAACCTCATGAATACTTGGAGCTTGATCTACCCATGCACCCAAGTTAACAAGCAATTGTTTTGAACCTTCAGATATTGCAATACCTCTTGGATCCCCACTTGAGAGGAAATCATCTGATTGTGGATTTTTGTCTAAGACAATTAGATTTAATTCAGGATTATCGTGAAGTAATGCTATTGCACAAGCAAGACCAACAGGGCCAGCACCTTGAATCACTATTTGCGCTGAATTTAATTCACTTTTTATCATTTAAGATTATCTTGTTTCATGCAGTACTCAATCTCATTTACTGAGACTGGAACATCTCTTGATAATATTTCATATTGATTAGAGCCAATAACAACATCATCTTCAATCCTAATTCCTATATTCCAATATTCTTCAGGAACTTGTTCTGAAGGGCGAAAATATAGACCTGGCTCTATAGTTAAAACCATGTTGGGGCGTAGCACTCTCCAACCAAGAAGGGCGTCATCCGGTTCTCTGTAAGAACCAACATCATGAACATCCATACCCAGCCAATGACTTGTTCTGTGCATATAAAAAGGTTTATAAGCTTCATTAGAGATAGCATCCTCAACACTTCCATGTTGATCATGATTTAAGATTTTTAGATCAAATAGCCCAGATGTTAAAACTTGCAAAGCTGCTTCATGAGGCTCTTGAAAATGTCGTCCGGTATAGCATTGTTCGATTGCACTTTCTTGCGCAGCTAAAACTATTTCATAAACTTGTTTTTGAGCTGGAGAAAATTTACCGTTTACAGGGAATGTTCTCGTTATATCAGATGCATAGCTGTTTAATTCACAGCCAGCATCAATTAAACACAAATCGCCATCTTTTAGAATTGAGTTCCCCGCTCGATAATGCAAAATACAGGCGTTGGATCCTGTAGCGACAATGCTGTTGTATGCAACAGACTGGGCTCCATTTTTTCTAAACTGATAAAGTAATGCTGCTTCTAAATGAAATTCTTGTAGTCCCGGTCTACAGGTTTGCATTGCCATAAGATGACCTTGCGCAGCAATTTTCGCAGCTGTTCGCATAGTAGATAGTTCAGTGTCATCTTTAAATAATCTAAGTTCATGCACTATTTTGTCTATATCGTGAAACTCGCTAGGCGTTTGTATGCCTTGACGAGCTTTAATAGCAATATGTGATACCCACTGACGCATTTTTTCATCCAAAGATGATGAGTTTGCAGTTCTAAAGTACACGTGTTGAAAATTCAACATAAGCTCAGGCATGATATGGTTAACTTCATCTATCGAATAAGAGAAATTAACACCAAGAGTTGTTGTTGCTGCTTCTGGCCCTAATCTTATTCCATCCCAAATCTCACGCTCAAGATTTTTAGGACGACAAAATAAATGGCTAATACATTGATCTTCGTTTACTTGAAGAACAAGAAAAGATTCTGGTTCTTCAAAACCCGTTAAGTAAAAGAAGTCACTATCATGACGGTATGGGAAGTGACTATCTCTATTCCTTGAAATTTCATTTGCTGTTTCTAAGATAACAATACCACTCCCGGAAATTTCTCGAACTTTGCGAGCAAGCTTTTCTCTTCTTGAGTGATGTAAATCTTTGAGATTATTCATTTTTAGAACTTTATTGATTAACGCTGTTTTGATTTAATGCTAAAAGTCTATCAGGTGTGCCTACATCATGCCAAAAACATGATAAAAGTTCACCCTCTACTAGTAGGCTTCCCATTGCATTTTTTAAAATAGGTGCAAGAGCTGCTTTTTCACCTTTGATTAAATCTTTGAATAGCTCTTTGTGATAGATGGCTGCCCCTGAAAAAGTATATTTTGGCTGACCCAATGGATTTGAGGTAAGTTGCTCATCTGAAAGTACATGTGGTGAAACTAGATAGAAATCACCATGTGGGTTATGTGGGGGGTTTTTTGTAAGAAATAAATATGCAAGAAGAGGATTTGCTCCTTCAGCATTATCAATAAGCAATTGTTCAACAATTTCATGAATTCGATGAAATGGGAACCCAGGCATAAAAGTATCACCATTCATAACAAAGAAGTAGTCATTAGTATTGAGTAACTCTAGAGCATTTTTGATTCCCCCAGCAGTTTCTAAAGCATTTTCCTCAGGAGAGTATTGAATGTTTAGACCCATCTTATAGCCATTGCCTAAAGCGCCCTCAATTTTATGCCCAAGCCAAGCATGATTAATAACAATATTTTTAAATCCATTATTTTTAAGACCATCTAAGTGATATTGAAGAAGGCTTTTTCCATGAATTTCGAGCAGAGGCTTTGGTAAATGGTCTGTTAAGGGGCGCATTCTCTCGCCTCTTCCGGCGGCAAGAATCATAGCGGGAAAATCAGTAAAAAAAGTCATATATTTAAAAAGTTAAGCCGTCTGGTCTTTTACGATTGTGGGCGTTGTCCAAAATTCTTACCAAAGGTTTAAAAGAAGAATAGCGCTGAGCTACTTTTTCAGTGTATTGCAAAACTAGGGGGAGGTTTTTTAAATAACCATCTTTACCATCACGATGATAAAGCCTTGCGAATATACCTAAAACCTTCAAATGACGCTGTAAGCCCATCCATTCAAAATCTTTATAGAATTCCCCAAAGTCTTCATTGACGGGTAGACCTTCTCGTTTGGCGCTTTCCCAATATCGTATAACCCAATCCATTTGTTGCTCTTCATTCCATTCTATGTAAGCGTCCCTAAAAACTGATACTAAGTCATAGGTAATTGGCCCAATTACGGCATCTTGAAAATCTAAAACCCCAATTTGATTATCGGGAGTAATCATCAAATT
>DAIQPR010000031.1:0-18113 GCA_036787315.1 Polynucleobacter sp.
CCTTTAGCTCGAGCAGGTTTGGCAATTCATAATCATGAGCCAGCACCTTTATTAGGTCAAGATTCCGAGGAGATTCTTAAATCTATTGGTTATTCAGAAAAAGACATTCAAAGGCTAACAAATCATGAGTAATACACAAAAAATTACTGAATATATTTACCAAGCGCAAACGAGGCATATTCCTGATGAGGTTTTGAATTATGCTCGTATGTGTCTTGCTGATTGGTTATGCGTAGCAAAAGGAGCTATTCAAGAGTCTGCTGCTAGGGTTGTATTTAATACAACAGTAGAAAACCATAATAGGGGAAAGTCAACACTTCTCTTAGGAGGTGTTTCTGATGCCTTAACTGCTGCACTGTGTAATGGCACTCTTGCGCATTGTTTAGATTTTGATGATACCCATATATCTGCAAATACCCATACCAGTGCTCCCTTGTATGCTGCAACTTTAGCTTTGGGTGAAGAATTAGAGGCTTCCGAGGATTTAATCTTAAGAGCATTCATAACTGGATTTGAAGTTTCATCTCATATTGGTAACGGTGTAGGTCAATTAATCACTGAAAAAGGTTGGCATTGTACAGGTATGTTTGGCACTATAGCTTCTGCTGCATCTGCTTGCGTACTTTTGAAATTAAATCGTGAACAAATAACTAGTGCAATCTCAGCAGCAGCTACTCAAGGTAGCGGTTTTACTGCATCTTTTGGTTCAATGGCTAAGCCATTTCATGCAGGCAAAGCTGCATTTAATGGTTTGATGGGAGCTAAACTGGCGAGTAATGGGTTCGTAGCATATCAAGACATGTTTTCGATTGACGGTGGATTTATAAAAGCTTTGATACAAGATCAATCAAAAAGCTTAACTCCAGTTAATTTTGATCGTTGGGAAATTTTAGAAAATAGTTTTAAGCCTTATGCGGCCTGCCATTTGACCCATCCTGCGGTAGATTGCATGAAAGAATTGATAAAAACGATAGATATTACATCTATAGAATCCCTTGATGTCGAAGTAGGGGAGTTGGCGATGCAAGTAACGGGTCATAAAAATGGTGCTCCCAAATCACCACTTGATGCGAAGTTCCATCTTAAGTTTTGTGCTGCACTGGCATTAAATCAGTCAAAGTTAATGATTGATGACTTTAGTGAAAGTACGATAGTTCATCAAAAACTTTTAGACTTGATGCATCTAGTCCATGTTAAACCTAGCAAGGAAATGGGATATACCTCTGCAAAGGTGATTTGTAAGCTTAAGAACGGAAACAGTCAAACCTTTCAAGTAAATATTTCAAAAGGCCATCCTGGGAATCCAATTGGTTGGGATGATATGAAAACCAAATTCAGCACAATAATTAAGGATGAAACTTTGTGGAACAAAGTAAAAGAATTTGGTGGTACTAAAAAAGCCACAATCTTAAAGTCATTTATTTAAAATTATTAACATTGATCAAGACAAGTAAGAAATTATTTTATGTTTACTAACAATATATTCAAGATACAAGTGATTAGATTGTTTTTAAATATACTTTTAATTGGATTCTCTTCACTGGCATTTGCTCAAAGTAACTCTTTAGAGTCCTGGCCAAATCGACCCATTCGAATCATCACCACTGATCCAGGAGGCGCAGCAGATATTGCTGCAAGATTAATAGCACCCACATTATCAAAAAGTTTTGGTCAGCCTGTTTATATTGATAATAGATCCGGAGGGGGTTCAGTAACAGCGATTGAAACAGTTATTAGTTCTAATCCAGATGGGCATACACTATTACTCTATGGAAGCCCTGTATGGCTAATGCAATTAATGAAGAGTAATTTACCTTGGGATCTTGCGCGAGATTTAGCACCCATATCTTTAGTGATTACTCAACCAAATGTTTTAGCGATCCACCCATCATTACCTGTAAAGAGTGTGCAAGATTTAATTTCATTAGCAAAACAAAAACCAGGAGAATTAAACTATAGTTCAGGTTCAATTGGAGCTTCAAACCATTTAGCTGCTGAATTATTTAATTCAATGGCAAAAGTAAAAATAGAAAGAATTCCCTACAAAGGTGGTGGTGCTGCATTGATGGGGGTTTTAACAAATCAAACACAAATAATCTTTGGGACAGCAGCCTCAGTAAAATCTCATATTGAGTCTGGGAAACTTCGTGCTTTGGCCGTTACAAGCATTCAGCCAAGTATTTTATTTCCTAGTATTCCAACCATATCTTCTTCAGGACTTTATGGATATGAAGCATTGACACTTTATGCTTTATTTGCACCCTCAAAAACCCCGAAACCAATTATCGAACGCATCAATCTAGAGGTTGTTAAAGCTCTAAATAGTCCTGAGGTTAAAAAAAGTTTATTAAAAAGTGGTAATGAGGCTACTCCTTCGACACCCGAGGGACTCGCAAAAATCATTGATGAAGATATAGTCCGTTGGGGTAAGATTCTTCGAGAAGCAAATATTAAGGCTGATTAGATAATGAAAAATATAAACATAAAATTTGGTGGTTATCAAAACCAAAATTCTATTCATAACCAGGCGGCTAGATTTTTTTTAAATCAACTTCAAGAAAATCTTGGAGATCAATTCACATATGAGTTTATTGAAAACGTATTAAACATTGGTAAGAACTCAGGTGATCTCCCCTATATGGTCAAAGATGGTGAGCTAACAGCTTGTTATATTTCAACTGTTCGTTTTACAGAGTGGGTTCCAGAAATTTGCGTTTTAGATTTACCTTTTTTGTTTAAAGATAGAAACCAAGTCCAGGCGGCTTTTAGAGGTGAGTTTGGTAATCATTTAAAAAATCGTTTCTTAACTAACACGCCATTTAGATTATTGGGAATTTGGGATAATGGTTTTAGACATATAACAAATAAAATTAGACCAATACATCGCCCCGAAGACTGCGTAGGGCTTACGATTCGAACTCAAATAAGTGATGTGCATGTTGAGTCATTGAAGGCCATCGGTTTTCAACCAATTCCTGTTGATGTAAAAGTATTTGTAGATGAGATAGATGGACCTCGCTTTGATGGTCAGGATAACCCTTTGACGAATAGTTTTAATTTTGGTGTCCATAACTACCATCGCTTTTTTACTTTATCAGGACATTTTTTTGGTGGAACAGCATTTATCTGTAATGCTGATATTTTTAATCAATGGTCAAAAGAAGTTCAAGAAATAGTATTGCAATCAGCTAATTTGGCAACAGAATATCAATGGCATTTGGCAAGCCTTGAAGATGAAAATATTTTGAAACAAATTGATCCTAAATTAAATGAAATTGTTACTCTTACTGATGAAGAGCGGAACTTGTTTAAAGCGAAGGTTAAACCAGTTTTTGAAAAGTTCGAAAAACAAATTCCTCAACACATATTTTCCATGTTTGAGGAGAGTAAATTGGATTTGAAATCATGAAATTAGGCATTGTAGGACTAGGTTGGTGGGGACAAAAACTGGTTCATTCCATCAATTCTAAAAATAAAGATTTTGTATTCACTCATGCTGTAACTAAAGAACCAGAAGAGGTTGAGCAATATGCTAAAGAACATCATTTAAGGATTTCTACCGATTTGCAATCATTGCTCGAGGATGCTTACATTGATGCCATTATTCTCGCTACTCCTCATTCTTTGCATGTAGAACAAATAATTTCTTGTGCTAAAGCAGGTAAACCTGTTTTTTGTGAAAAACCATTAGCAATGAATCTTGATGATGCGCATCGTGCGATTAATGCATGTGTTGATGCTGGAGTTGTTCTTGGTTTGGGAACTAATAAGAGGTTTTGGCCATGTATGCGGGAACTTAAAGAAATTTTTGATACCGGTGTATTAGGTAATCTTTTGCATGTTGAAGGTCATTACAGTAATGAGAATACTCGCAGACATTTTTCAAATTGGCGTATATTACCCAGCGAAGCTCCTGCTGGTGGCATGACAGGTGCTGGCTTACATGTACTTGATGCATTAGTAAGTTTTGCTGGTCCCGTTAAGAATGTTCATGCACAAGTTTTAATTACTAGTCCTCAGCCTAATCCACTAGATACTGTTACTGCAATGTTTGAGTTTGAGTCTGGTGTAAGTGGAACAATGGCTACCATTCGTTCAACTCCGTTTTACTGGAGGATTCATCTTTTTGGCGATCAAGGTTCAGCAGAGGCAATTTCAGAAAATGAGATTGTTTTACGTTTAAAAGGGCAATCTCCAGTAAGAACAGTATTTGAAGGTGTTGATACTTTATTGTTAGAGATTGAAGAGTTTGTTAATGCAGTGAAGGGATATAAAACTTTTCACGTTAGATATTCAGAAATGATTGCTACAGTAGACGCATTTGAAAGAATAGTTAAGTGCGTTGAAAAAAAGAATGTACTTTTATGATGAATTAACTAAAAATAACTACTTGAAAAATATGAGAAATTTAGAGAGTAATGCGAAGGAGGGTGAATCTAAAAGATATTTGGCTCCCCGACCTGGACTCGAACCAGGGACCTGCGGATTAACAGTCCGTCGCTCTACCGACTGAGCTATCAGGGAATAATTCAATATTATAACTTTTTTAAAACTCTAAAGCAAATTTTACTATTAAATGAACGATATTCAATTATATTCCTGGGATAAAGCCGAAGAATTAGTCTACCCAGTAAGACTAGAAGTGTTTGTTAAGGAACAAGGAGTTCCGATAGATTTAGAGCTTGATGAGTATGATTTAAAAGCCCAACATGCAGTTTTTTACCACGATGGATTCCCAGTTGGAACTGGTAGAGTATTTAAAAAGAATTTTGAAGAAGATACTTTTTATATTGGACGCTTATGTGTTTTAAAAAAATACAGAGAAATGGGTTATGGTGAGCAGATTATGAATTCTTTAATTCAGTTTGCAAAGTCTCATCAAGCTAAAGAGTGTTGCCTTCATGCTCAAACTGTTAGTCAATATTTTTATCAGAAATTTGGCTTTAAAGCTTCAGGAGATACTTTTATGGAAGCTGGTATTGAACATGTAGTCATGAACTTAACAATGGCGTAATAAAAAATCCGCTGTAACTACACCTGCATCTATAGTTAATTTTTCTTTCAGAACAAGTTCTAGTGCTTCTTCATAATGAACCAAAATGAATTCACTTACTTCTTGATCTTGATTTTGAGGCGTGAAGTCATCAGGTATTTCCAGATCAAATGTAAACAATGTTTCATGATGCAAACTAGAGTCAGTTAAACCTCGTCTTACTGAAATTGATCCAATGGGCATTAGCATTTGAGCTAATTCGCTTCCAATACCTGCTTCTTCTTTGAGCTCTCTTAATGCACATGTATAAAGAGTCTCATTAGCGCTGACTCCTCCAGCAGTAATATTGTCAAGAAGGTTAGGATCAATATGTTTTGTATTACTTCGTCTTGCTAGCCAAATTTGATTTTTATTGTTATGTCCGTTGATATGAACTGCGCGACTAAGAAGTCCAAATGCTCTAAAGAAAGTACGTTCTACTCTGAATCTTTCATGTAATTGTTCATCAATAAATGAAAACTCTTCATTTCTCCAGCCATCAATTAAATGCAGTTGACGCAAATGTTGTGCAAGTATTCTGAGTTCAATACTTAAGTCGTGTGGTCTAACGTTATCAATAATGATTTTATCTTGATAGCAATGTATGTATTGAATCGATAAATCATCTTGATCAGTAAGATCATGAATAGCTTTAAATATCGCAGGGGTAACATAACCAATGATTTGCTCGTTAAAAAAAACCGGAAGTAGATCATTTGGTACAGATCGAAATGATGTTTCAATAATTTCTACTAGAGCAGATTTTTCATTGATATTTAATTTATACATTTGTTATTTTGATTCTCTTTTTTGGTGCAAAAAATTTATTAGGGATTTCACTAATTTTTTTAGCAATAAAACAACTTTTTTTAGGCTTGCTTAAAAAATCAGCAAGTCAGCTCAAGCCCTAATAATCTTAGACATTTTACGATTTTTAGATTACTTATCCACAATTCCTGTGGATAAGTTTTTTTTAACATTCAAAATTAGGTGATTGACAGACATATTTTTTTTGTGTCACCAGAATTTAAATAAAGCAAAATTTTGGTATCCCCGACTGGAGTCGAACCAGTATCTAGCCCTTAGGAGGGGCTTATTCTATCCATTGAACTACAGGGACCTCACACTCTATTGTAATTCTTTCACAAAAATTAACAAAGATTTGAAATTACAAGTATTTTTAAATTTAAATCCTTATTTTTTAATCTTTACATTGATGATTGATAATATTGAATAAATCTCATAAAAAATTAACTTTTCCAAGTTCTTTTCATATTCAATATACAATTTCCACTTATGGCAACACGTAAAGAACAATACAGCGAATCTTCAATTAAGGTTTTAAAAGGATTAGAGCCTGTTAAACAAAGGCCTGGTATGTATACCAGAACTGATAATCCATTACACATCATTCAAGAGGTTATTGATAATGCTTCTGATGAGGCTCTCGGTGGTCACGGCAAAGAAATCATATTGACCCTTCATGTTGATGGAAGCGTTAGCGTTGAAGATTTTGGAAGAGGTATTCCAGTTGGAATGCATCCTGAAGAAAAAGTACCGGTTGTAGAAATTGTATTTACACAATTGCATGCTGGTGGAAAATTTGAAAAAGGAAGCTCTGGAGCCTATGCATTTTCTGGCGGGCTTCATGGTGTTGGCGTCTCCGTAACTAATGCACTTTCTAAAAGACTAGAAGTTCAAGTATGGCGAGATAAGCAATATTCAACCCTGGCTTTTGAACATGGTCTTTTAGTTGAAAAGATTATCAGTAAACCTATTCCATCAGGAGAAAAAACTTCAGGAACAAGAGTGAGAGTTTGGCCTGAAGGTAAATATTTTGATTCTCATCAAATACCTGTAAATGAATTACAGAGATTGTTAAGATCTAAGGCTGTTCTTCTTCCAGGTGTTAAGGTAACTTTAGTTCATGAAAAAAATAATGAGACTCAGAGTTGGTACTATGAAAATGGATTGAAAGGTTACTTAGATGAGGCAATGCTTCAATCAGGTCATAGTGATGTTTTAATACCGGCATTTATGGGAGAACATTATGCTGACCCAGAAAGATCCGGAGAAGAAAGTTTTGCTCAAGGAGAAGGTGCTGCTTGGATAGTCGCATGGACAGAAGAGGGTTCACCAATACGTGAAAGTTATGTCAATCTCATCCCTACAACTGCTGGCGGTACTCATGAAAGTGGTTTGAGAGAAGGTTTGTTTAATGCCGTTAAAAGTTTTATTGAAATTCATGCTCTTTTACCCAAAGGGGTCAAATTAATGCCTGAAGATGTTTTTCAAAGAGCCTCATTTGTGTTATCTGCCAAAGTCTTGGATCCACAGTTTCAAGGTCAAATTAAAGAACGTTTAAATTCACGCGATGCAGTTCGTTTAGTATCTGGATTTGTTAAATCTGCCCTTGATTTATGGCTTAATCAGCACGTTGACTATGGTAAAAAATTAGCTGATTTAGTGATTAAGCAAGCCCAAGCAAGGACAAGGGCCGGTCAAAAAATCGAAAAAAGAAAGTCCTCTGGAGTTGCGGTTTTACCTGGAAAACTCACCGATTGTGAAAGCGAAGATATCATTGTTAATGAAATTTTCTTAGTTGAAGGTGATTCTGCAGGTGGTTCAGCGAAAATGGGCCGTAATAAAGAATATCAAGCTATTTTGCCGTTAAGAGGAAAAGTTTTAAATACTTGGGAAACTGATAGAGATCGTTTATTTGCAAATAATGAAGTTCATGATATAGCTGTTGCTATTGGCGTTGATCCTCATAGCGTTAATGACAATCCTGATCTTAGTAATTTAAGATATGGGAAAGTTTGCATACTTTCAGATGCTGATGTTGATGGATCTCACATTCAAGTTTTATTACTTACTTTGTTCTATAAACACTTTCCTAAATTAATTGAGCGTGGACATATTTATGTTGCTCGTCCACCATTGTTTAGAGTTGATGCTCCTGCTCGTGGGAAAAAGCCTGCTCAAAAAATTTACGCGCTTGACGCTGGTGAATTATCTGCTATAGAAGATAAGTTAATAAAAGAAGGCGTCAAGGAGGGAAGCTGGCAAATTTCTCGTTTTAAAGGATTGGGAGAGATGAGTCCTGAACAGCTTTGGGATACAACTTTAAATCCAGATACCCGAAGACTGCTACCTATACTAACCGGTGACGTATCCATAGAAGCCACAAATAAAATGATGGAAATGTTGATGGGTAAATCAGAATCTTCTGCAAGACGCAATTGGTTAGAAGAGCATGGTAATGAAGTAGAAGCGGATATATAACTAATTAAAGCATTTATTTATGTCGAATAACGAACCTGATTTATTTTCTAACTTACCTTCAGAGTCAGATGATTCTCTTGTTCTTTCCAATTATGCAGAAAGAGCATATCTTGACTATGCAATTAGTGTAGTTAAGGGTAGAGCATTGCCTGAGTTGGCAGATGGTCAAAAACCTGTCCAAAGAAGAATCTTATTCTCGATGAATGAGATGAATCTAAAAGCTGATGCAAAGCCTGTTAAGAGTGCTCGTGTAGTTGGTGATGTATTAGGTAAGTTTCATCCACATGGTGATCAATCTGCTTACGATGCCCTAGTCAGACTTGCTCAAAACTTTAGCTTGAGATATCCGCTGATTGATGGGCAAGGAAATTTTGGATCTCGCGATGGTGATGGCGCAGCAGCTATGCGTTATACCGAAGCTAGGCTAACTAAGATTGCTAGTTTACTTTTAGATGAAATTAATCAAGGCACAGTAGACTTCATTCCAAATTACGATGGATCCATGGAGGAGCCCGCATTATTACCCGCGAGACTTCCTTTTGTTTTGTTAAATGGAGCCTCTGGAATTGCTGTGGGAATGGCCACAGAAATTCCTTCTCATAATTTAAAGGAAGTGGCAGCTGCTAGTATTGCAGTTCTTAAAAATCCAAAAATAAGTGAAGAGGAAGTTCTTTCATTGATTCCAGGACCAGATTTTCCTGGCGGTGGTCAAATCATTTCTTCAACAGAAGAAATCTCTGAGATTTATAAAATTGGTAGAGGAAGTTTAAAGGTTCGCGCACGCTGGACTATTGAAGAGTTAGCCAGAGGTCAATGGAAATTGGTCATTAATGAACTTCCACCCAACACTTCTTCACAAAAAGTTTTACAAGAAATTGAGGAACTTACCAACCCCAAAGTTAAAACTGGTAAAAAAACATTAACAGCAGAACAGAATTCATTAAAGCAATCAACGTTAGCCCTTTTGGATAGTGTAAGAGATGAGTCAAGTAAAGATGCAGCAGTAAGAATTGTTTTTGAACCAAAAACAAAAAATATTGATGAGACTGAATTTTCAAATTTTCTTTTAGCCAATACATCTCTTGAATCTAACGCTTCAATCAATCTTGTGATGATTGGTACGGATGGTCGTCCTAGACAAAAGGGAATTTTATCGATTATTCAAGAATGGGCTCAATTTAGAATCGAAACGGTTACAAGAAGAACCCAACATCGATTAGGCAAAGTTAAGGATAGGATCCACATTCTTGAGGGTCGACAACTAGTTTTATTAAATATTGATAAAGTCATTCAAATTATTCGCAATAGTGATGAGCCCAAAATCGACTTAATGGATGCTTTTAAATTAAGTGATAGACAAGCTGAAGACATTTTAGAAATTAGATTACGTCAATTAGCAAGACTTGAAGCTATCAAAATTGAACAGGAACTCTCAGAGTTAAACTCTGAACAAGAAGAACTTGAAAGTTTACTTTCTAGCGATCAATTAATGAGAAAGAAAATCATCAAAGAAGTTGAATTAGATGCTAAGAATTTTGGTGATGCTAGAAGAACTCTAATTCAAGAAGATAAAAAGAGTGTTGTTCAAACTAAGATTATTGATGAGCCAGTAACTGTAATTGTCTCTCAAAAGGGCTGGGTTCGTTCAAGACAGGGTCATGGTCATGATGCATCACAGTTTGCGTTTAAAGCAGGGGATTCTATGTTCTCTATCTATGAATGCCGAACTATAGATTCATTAATAGGTGTTGGAAATGATGGTCGAGTTTACAGTGTTCCAGTAGCTGATTTGCCTGGCGCACGCGGAGATGGTTCTCCATTTACTTCATTTATAAATTTATTTTCAGGCACACAAATTATTTCTTATTATGCTGGTTCATCAGATGATTTGATCTTAATAGCGATGGCATCTGGGAATGGCTTCTTAGCAAATGTTAGCGATATGTTAAGTAGAAATAAAGCTGGTAAAAGCTTTGTGGGTGTAGATGACAAGTTTTCAGGTGGAGATTTTGTATTGCCTTTGAACATTATCAAAGAAGGCATGAGTATGGTTGCATGCCTTTCATCTAGCGGCAAATTATTAACATTCGAATTATCAGATTTAAAACGATTACAAGCTGGAGGTAAAGGAGTAATTTTGATGGATTTAGATCCAAAAGAATCACTTCAGAGTGCAATACCATTCGGTAGCTTAGGCCTTCAAATGGATGGTATAGGCAGAGCTGGTAAGCAGAGTTCAGTGCGTATCAGTTACAAGACACTCTTGGACTTTAAAGCACAGAGAGCAAGAAAAGGTCATTTAATTGAACCTAAGTTAAAAGACGCGATACTAAAACAAGCTTAGATAAATTTTTTAATTTCTGCAATAAGTTCAATTTCCACACAAGCACCAAGTGGTAATTGAGCTACCCCAAAAGCACTTCTAGCGTGTTTGCCTGCCTCCTCGAAAACATCTACGAAAAGTTCAGAACATCCATTCGTTACTAAATGTTGTTCAGTGTAATCAGGCGTTGAGTTAACTAAGCTAGTTACCTTGATGATGCGTCCAACTTGATCTAAATCTCCGAGATGCTTTTCTAATGTTGATAAAAGGTCAATCGCAACAGCTCTTGCTGCTAGTTTTCCCTCTTCAGTTGTCATGTTTTGACCAAGTTTACCAACCCAAACCTGCCCATTCTTTTTAGCTATATGACCAGACAAATAAACAATATTATCAACATGACTTGCCATTACATATGATGCTGCTGGAGAACTAGATTTTGGTAACTTTATACCTAATTCTTCTAAGCGTAGATATAAAGGTGAAGAAGTATTGATCATTTTTTTCATTTTAATTCCTTAGAGTAACTTTTCATCATTGTTTTCTATCATGACTATTTATTTTGATAGTTCGCGCATTGCTTTTTCAAGGCCTTGCATATTTACTGGATACATCTTTGATTTCATTAAATCTTTGATAATTGAAATAGATTGCCTGTACTGCCATACTCCTTCTGGTTCCGGGTTGAGCCAAGCTGAATGGGTAAAGTGATCTAGCATGCGATTAATCCAAACTGCACCAGGCTCATTATTAGAATACTCTACAGATCCACCAACTGCTAGGATTTCGTAAGGGCTCATAGTTGCATCACCTACAAAAATTAATTTGTAATCTGAGCTGTATTTTCTAAGAACATCTAATGTTGGAATTTTTTCAATATTTCTACGTCGATTATTTTTCCATACATAGTCATACAAACAGTTGTGAAAATAATAATGTTCTAGATGCTTAAATTCTGAACTTGCGGCAGAGAATAGTTCTTCAACACGTGCAATATGGTCATCCATCGATCCACCAACGTCCATCAGAAGTAAGACTTTGACCTGATTGTGACGTTCAGGTCTCATTTTTATATCCAAATACCCAGCATTAACTGCAGTTGCAGATATAGTGCTATCAAGATCTAGTTCAGTTTGTTGCCCCTCCCTGGCAAACCTTCTTAATCTTCTGAGTGCAATTTTGATATTTCGTGTGCCTAGTTCAACACTATCGTCATAATCTGCAAAGTTTCTTTCATCCCAGACTTTGATGGCGGTTCTATTTCCAGCAGACTTTCCGCCAATACGAATTCCTTCAGGATGGTATCCATTATTTCCAAACGCAGATGATCCTCCAGTACCTACCCACTTGGAGCCACCTTCATGACGATCTTTTTGTTGATCAAATATCTCTTTGAACTTTTTTAATAATTCTTCAGGGCTTCCATATTTTTTTAGAGCATTTTTTTCTTCTGGAGTTAACTCACGTTTTAATTTTTCTTCAAGCCATTCCAAAGGAATATCCGGATTTAAATCAATAATACTTTCAATTCCATTGAAGTATGAACCAAAGACATGATCAAATCGGTCATAAAAACGTTCATCTTTAACTAATATCATCCTAGCTAAATAATAAAACTCATCTATCGAAGGACTGATAACATTTTGTTTCAATGCTTCAAGTAAAGTCAAAAATTCATTGATTGAAACTGGAATTTTTGACTTTTTTAGTGCATAGAAAAATTCAATTAGCATAGTTATTCAGACTATCTATTTTGACGATTCATGAAGATTAATCTTTCAAATAAGTGAACATCCTGCTCATTCTTTAATAATGCGCCATGAAGAGGTGGGATTAAAGATTTTCCATCCTTGCTTTTTAAGTCGTCTTCAGTTAAATCTTCAGCCATCAGCAATTTGAGCCAATCAATTAATTCGGAAGTAGTGGGTTTCTTCTTTAAACCTGGAAGGTTTCTAATTTCATAGAAAGTTTGCAAAGCTGTTGCTAATAATTCCTTTTTAAGACCAGGATGATGAACATCAACTATTTTTTGCATTGTCAAAGGGTCTGGGAATGCTATGTAATGGAAAAAGCATCTTCTTAAAAAAGCGTCAGGTAATTCTTTTTCATTATTTGAAGTAATAATTACAAGAGGGCGGTGAACAGCTTTGACCATTTCTCTTGTTTCGTATACATAAAATTCCATTCGATCTAATTCACGAAGTAGGTCATTAGGAAACTCTATATCTGCTTTATCAATTTCATCAATCAGCAAAACACAAGGCTCTTCCATGGTGAAGGCTTGCCAAAGCACACCTTTTACGATGTAATTTCTGATATCTTGAACTTTGTCATCACCAAGCTGTGAGTCACGCAAACGACTAACTGCATCATATTCATATAGACCCTGTTGGGCTTTAGTTGTAGATTTAATATGCCATTGCAAAAGGGGCATTTTTAATGCTGCCGCAACTTCTTCAGCGAGCATGGTTTTCCCAGTTCCAGGCTCTCCTTTGATTAAAAGAGGTCTTTGAAGAGTTATGGCTGCATTTACAGCCATTTTTAAATCTTCTGTGGCTACATATTTTTCAGAACCTTGAAAATTCTGACTATTATTTTGCATCTTATTCTTATCCTAATTAAAATTTAAAACTACTGATGTTTGAATTCAACAAATGAACTGTATTATCAAATTTATCCTCTATACTAATCACTTGTAAAGTTTTTTTCCCTTAATAGACTAAAAATGATGAAAATCCAAGTAACAGCCAAATCCAACACAATTTTAATTCTTTCTTTAGGCATGTCCCTTTTAGGGTTTAATGCTTTTGCTGCTGATGTTCAAGGCAATGCTGAGCAAGGCGCAAGTAAAGTCCGTCTATGCGCAGGATGTCATGCTATTCCTGGTTATAGATCCTCAGTTCCTGAAATTTATAATGTCCCAATGATTGGTGGACAATCTGCCGGCTACATTGCTGCCGCATTACAAGAGTATAAAAAAGGCGAAAGAAAGCATCCAACTATGCGTAGCGTTGCTGGCTCTTTATCTGACCAAGATATGGCTGATATCGCTGCATACTATGCTGCACAGAATGCTGAAACCAAAGCGAATAAGCTTAAATAATAATTGTCTTTGAAAGGTTAATAATGAAACTCTTTATATTTACATCTGCTTTAACTCTATCTTTGATATCGAATGCAAATGCTGCAAGTATTGAAGCCGGTAAAGCTTTAGTTGAAAAGAATAACTGTGCTTCTTGCCATGGCGCTGATTTAAAAAGCCCGATTGCACCTAATTACCCAAAAATTGCTGGACAACATCAAGATTATCTTTTTTACGCTCTTAAATCTTATCAAGTAGAAAACAATCCTCAAGTTGGTAGAGGTAACGCAATCATGGCTGGTCAAGCTAAGCAATTTAATTTATCTCAATTGAAGGATATTGCAGCTTATGTCTCTTCATTGCCTAGTGACTTTGTAGTAAAGAAATAAATTATTTAACAGCAGCAACCTGTCCTTGTCGAAGGTGATTTACCATTAATTCTTGAGCTAAATCACCTTTTCTAGAAATCAAGGCAGACAGGATTTGACGATGCTCTTGTAGAGACTGCTCCAGTCTTCCCATTTTAGTTAGAGAATTTCTTCTTTGAAGTTTTAATACTTGTCTTAAATCCGTGATGACTTTTCTCATCCATCTGTTGCCAGATATTTCTTGAATTTTGTCATGAAATTCTTGGTTTAGTTCAAAAAAACGATCTATATCTCTATCAGCGGCTGCTTTTTCAAGTTTTAAATGTAACGAATCTAATTCTTCTAAATCTTTATCAGTTGCAGTTTGAGCAACTAATTTACATGCACTTCCTTCCAATATCGCAATAACTTTAAATATCTGTGATATTTCATCATGGTCAACTTCTGTAACATAGGCTCCACGCCTCAGTTTCATTGTAATTAAACCTTCTGAAGCAAGAACTTTTAATGCTTCCCGAAGTGGGGTACGACTAATCCCAAATAACTCAGTTAATTCTTTTTCATTAATCCAACTACCTGGCGCTAGCTCATGATTAAAGATTTTTTCCCTAATTTGATCTGCAACTTCTTCATATAGGGGTTTAATTGAAAATTTTGAGGACATTTTATTTTTAATATATTTTTGGAAAATTTATGTAAGTAATTGTTTTATATATAATTAATATTTTTGCTAGTAGTTTTTATAGATGTATGTTGAATAAGTAATTTTATTTTGAATTCATAATTCATAATTCATTTAACTATTTATTTATTTTCTTGTCAATGTTATTCTTATAAAAATAGATAAATCATTCATTAATAAAAAAGAGAATACTTATGTCAGATAAACCTACATCTTCTTCACAATGGCCTGAATTTAAAAAAACAAGTTTAGATGATTGGAGTAATGCTGCTGCAAAGTCATCCCCAAATAAAAATCCAAATGAATTAGGTTGGAAAACCCCAGATGATATTTTCTTAAAAGCACTCTATACGAAAGAAGATATAGATCAGCTTCAATTTGTAAACACTTTGCCAGGATTTGAACCTTTTATCCGTGGACCACAAGCGACCATGTATGCTGCTAGGCCATGGACTATTAGACAATATGCAGGATTTTCAACTGCAGAGGAATCAAATGCCTTCTACAGAAAAGCTCTAGCAGCAGGTGGACAAGGTATATCAGTAGCTTTCGATCTTCCTACGCACAGAGGTTATGATTCGGATCATCCAAGAGTTACTGGTGATGTTGGTAAAGCAGGGGTTGCAATAGATACTGTTGAAGATATGAAAATACTCTTTGATCAGATCCCCTTAGAAAAGGTCTCTGTATCAATGACTATGAATGGCTCTGTATTACCAATTCTTGCAGGATATATCGTAGCCGCTGAGGAAAGCGGTGTTTGTCAAGATAAATTATCTGGAACCATTCAAAACGATATCTTAAAAGAGTTTATGGTTCGTAATACTTATATATATCCTCCTGAACCTTCCATGAGAATCATAGGAGATATTATTGAATACACAGCAAACCATATGCCCAAGTTCAATTCGATATCCATATCTGGATATCATATGCAAGAGGCTGGCGCTAACCAAACCCTTGAGTTAGCTTTCACCTTGGCAGATGGTAAGGAATATGTCAAAACTGCATTAAGTAAAGGCTTAGATGTTGATGACTTTGCTGGTCGGCTATCATTTTTCTTTGCCATTGGTATGAATTTTTATCTTGAGGTTGCCAAACTAAGAGCAGCAAGAATTTTGTGGTGGCGAATCATGAAAGAGTTCGAACCAAAAAATCAAAAATCTTTAATGCTAAGAACACATTGTCAAACTTCTGGCTGGTCTCTTACAGAGCAAGATCCATACAACAACATCGTTAGAACAAGTATTGAAGCAATGGCAGCAGTTTTTGGAGGTACTCAATCTTTACACACGAATTCATTTGATGAAGCAATTGCTTTACCTACAGAATTTTCAGCAAGAATTGCGAGAAATACACAACTTATTATTCAAGAAGAAACTCATATTACCAATGTCATTGATCCCTGGGCAGGGTCATATATGATGGAAAAATTAACCCAAGATATGGCAGATAAGGCTTGGGAAATTATTCAAGAAGTTGAAGGAATGGGTGGTATGACAAAGGCAGTTCAGAGTGGTTGGGCTAAACTTAAAATTGAAGCAGCTGCAGCGCAAAAGCAAGCCAACATTGATACGGGTAAAGATGTTATCGTTGGTGTAAATAAATATCAACTTGATAAAGAAGGGGAAGTAGATGTAAGAGTTGTTGATAATATTCAAGTTAGAGACAATCAGATTGCGCGCCTAAAGCATGTAAAAGCAAATAGAGATAATTCAAAAGTGGCTCATGCACTTGAGAAGATTACTGAAGCAGCTGAGAACCAAACGGGTAATTTATTGCAATTAACGGTAGATGCAATACGCCTTCGTGCGACTATTGGTGAAGTCTCTGATGCACTTGAGAAAGTATTTGGAAGACATAGAGCAGATACACAAAAGGTTACTGGTGTTTATGCTGCTGCATATGATTCTGCAGAGGGTTGGGAAAAACTACAACAAGAGATTGCACAATTTGGTAATGAATTTGGCAGACGACCAAGGGTTATGATTGCTAAGCTTGGACAAGATGGTCACGATCGTGGAGCAAAAGTAGTAGCTACAGCATTTGCTGATTTAGGCTTTGATGTTGATATGGGACCACTTTTTCAAACACCCGAAGAATGTGCAAGACAAGCAATTGAAAATGACGTCCATGCTGTAGGAGTTTCTACTTTAGCAGCGGGTCATAACACTCTAGTTCCAGGCATTATTGAAGAGCTAGAAAAACAAGGCGGTAAAGATATCGTAGTCTTTGTAGGTGGAGTTATTCCAAAGCAAGATTATGAGTATTTATACAACTCTGGTGTAAAAGGAATTTATGGTCCTGGAACTCCAATACCTGCCTCAGCTAAAGATGTTTTAGAAAATATTCGAAACGCTCTTATTGAAAATCAATAAAGAATGTCTAATCAATATCATTCGTTAGTAAGCGATTTATTAAGCGGTCGAGAAATGGTTAACACCATTTCAAGAAGAGCTTTGGCAAAAATTATTACCTTAATCGAGTCAACAAAATCATCTCATCGTAGCGAATCTGATTTGATATTAAATCAATTGATGCCATTTACTGGTAATTCTTTAAGAGTTGGTATATCTGGAGTACCTGGTGTAGGAAAGTCGACTCTAATTGAGTCTTTAGGTTTATATCTAATTTCAAAGGGACATCGCGTCGCAGTCCTAGCCATTGATCCATCATCTAGTATTTCTGGGGGATCTATTTTGGGTGACAAGACCCGTATGGAATTATTGTCAGTAAATTTGAATGCTTTTATTCGTCCAACTCCTTCATCAGGAAATCTTGGTGGAGTTGCTGAGAAAACTCGGGAAACAATGCTAGCTTGCGAATCAGCCGGTTACGATGTTGTACTTGTAGAAACTGTAGGTGTTGGTCAAAGTGAAATAGCTGTTTCTAAAATGACGGATATGTTTGTGTTGTTGCAACTTCCCAATGCTGGAGATGATTTGCAAGCAATAAAAAAAGGTGTAATGGAAATTGCTGATCTAGTTGTTATTAATAAATCAGATATAGATCCTCTTGCAGCTACTCAAGCTTGTGCTCATATAGTTGGTTCCCTAAGAATTTTTAGTCAACATGGAAATTCAGAGCATGGTGCATTTAATGATAAAAATTGGACTCCGCAAGTCATGATGATGAGCGCTTTGAATGGTAATGGTCTAGATAATTTATGGGCAAAGATTTTGGAGTTTAAGGACATTCAGCAAGCTAATGGAAGTTTTAATAAACGAAGATTAAATCAATCAAAAACTTGGTTATCTGAGAGGATTCAATCTGGATTAGCTCATGAATTCAATGAAAGTAAAGAAGTTCAAGAACTATTACCTCAATTACAAATTCTTGTAGAG
>DAIQPR010000194.1:0-3909 GCA_036787315.1 Polynucleobacter sp.
CGAAAAAAATAGCCACTTCGCCCGATCTCACCCTTTTCCTAGAAGAACAAGGTATATCGACCTTGGTTCTTCGCAAAGTTGGCATTGTCTCTATCCAAGAATTATCTGAACGAATTACAACTTTACTTGCCCAGGCATTGAAGGAAGAAAAATTTCAAGAATCTTCCTCATTAGAAGCATGGCTCACCAAGTTATTGAATTTCGATGGCCATTCTCAGCATCCAGATGGCCATCCCGTCATCAGTCCAAGTGACATACAACTTTTTAAAAAATTATTGATTCGGCTACTCAATATTCTTTTAACGCAATTTGAGCAGCGGACAGACTTATTAAAATTAACCTTTAGAGCGATTGATCTATGGCAAAGAAACTTTCATCAAGTCCATGGGTTGCATAGTCCAATAAGTCTTGATGTTCGTATCACGGTACCAGAGCCCAACCCCTACGCTAAAGAAGATGATGCAGATTACTTCAGTCTAAGCTATCTCTTATGGGCTTTCGAGAGAAAAATAATTCCTAAACTGAACTGGCGCCTACCATTATCCGCTGGAGGTTTAACGCCTGAAGAACAGTTCGGAGGATTCTTATTTTTTGTTATTACGCAATCGGGTATCACGCAAAAAAAACGTATCCAGCAAATAGCTACCTTAGCCTTGAGCCAACGTTTGGTCGATGACCCATACACCAGCTTTCTATTACTGAAGAATGAAAAAAAACATCCTCTCAAGGCTTATGATCGGTCGCAATTACAGCTTCATACTGAAATAGTCTATCGTTGGATTCCAGACCCGATCAGTAAATCGATTTTTGAGCGTCATCGCCAAAATTGGCAGAATTGCGCATTAAATCCTCATGACTATTTTCGATATATTCAACAGTTTTTGACACGTTTGCCAAAACTGTGCGAAAACAATAAAACGAAAACTTATCTCAAAGAATTACCAAACGTCCATGCTCATGTTGATCGACTCAACAATTTGACGCGTTTACTTGCGGCAAGTCGAAGTTACCAAAGAAAAACGCTTCCCGCATTTATTTGGCACTATTTGGAGGGCAATATTCAGACTTCTGATTTAAAAACTTCTGCCATTGAGCGATTATTAGACTTTAAGTATCACCCCAATCCCAAGGGGATCAAACAGGTTCCTTATCCAGCGATTAAATCTACGACGGATGAAGATTCGCCCCAAACAATCGATGCTCAACTCCCGTTTGTCTGGTGTAAAGATCTTATCTTGATTGTAGATCAGCACCAGTCAGGTCATGAGACTAGGCAAGCAATTGAACATCTCAATCAATCCTTGGAAGTCTCTGATTTTCCTTTGATTAAGCTCATCTCTCACTGGTTAATATCACGCATTCAATCCCATCCTTCCATCAAGGCCTTACAGAACTTTGCCACAGTCTTTATTCCTCTACTGATATTGCAATATAACCTTGAAGAAGATCTTGTGGATTTTGATCATGCGGAAAGAATTGAAGAATTAGAAGAACTCATCTCTGAAAATAGTCTCGACCCCACACAGGAAAAATACGTTCGTGAAGGCTGGCATGATTTAAATCTCTATCTGCTTGAAACCCAAAAAATATCTAACGATCATTATTCCCCTCAGCGCTCTAAAAATTCTCCTGGGGTTGATACGGAATACATTAGCGAAGTGGAATTTTTGAGAATTCAATCTCATCTTCTGAATTCAGGTGGTATTGAAATTCCGCTATTGAATCAATACCTGATGATTCTGACTTTGGCGTATCGCTTTGGATTAAGACGTTCTGAGGTATGCAAATTAGCCGTCAGTCATGTCAGCTATGAAAATAATGCGCCTAGTATGCTCTCTCTTCGTTGGTGGTCAAAACGACGTTTGAAATCCTCTTCTTCGAAAAGAAATTTACCCATCAAAGGCATACTCTCTGATCAGGAATTTGCCTGCTTACATTTATTATCCCTAGCAAGGCGTCTAGGCATTTCATTAGAAATTTCTATTTTTGATTTATCTATGGATGAACTCACCCTTGAGTTGAATAAACTACAACAAACTAAAACTCCCACTCTAGATGAGTTAAATGAAGAACTCTTGTTTTTTTATGAAGCTGTTCATATAGATTCAGCGATAAATAAAGCAATGGATTGTATCCATGCCTCTATGCGAAAAGTCGTTCATCCGAAAGTAAGATTTCATCACCTCAGACATTCGGCTTCGATGAATCTTCTGATTCTGCTCCTTGCACCCTATCTCATGAATTCACTTCGTCTTCTGACTGATGTATTCTTTGGTAACCCCGATCATTCTTTCAGAATGAGTGAGACAGACAAGAAAGAAAATTTTTTAGCAAAATCTCGCGCTGTACGACAGACATTACTAAATCAAAATACGAGTAGTTCTGAGATCTACGCCGTGTCTAGACTTTTAGGTCACTCAAGTCCCAGAACAACATTTGCTTCCTATATGCACTTGCTACCTAGTTTAAGCGGTTTTTTTCTGCATGAACGATTTTGTAACTACTCCAAAAATTTTATAGAGTCCTTTTTTGCTGCTCACAAACGCACTGCCTCTAGAGCGCAAAAGAAAAATAAAGTTGATTCCAGCTTTATTCATTCACAGAAAAAAGGTAGAAAAGCAAAGAGTAAGCTCGAAAAACAGCCTTAAGGGAATCCAATCAGTACACTCTTTTTTTAGATCACTTCATTTAATTTAAAAATGGAACCCATATCTTCTGACAACACAATGCATTCAATATTAGGTATATCATCAAACAGAACCTATAAGATAAACTCAACTCTCTGAGAGTGTTTTACTGTTTCATCAATAGACTTTATTTTTGGATATAGCACTTATTTTTCCTCAATATATTCCATCAAATCTTCTACTTTGCAATCAAAGAACTTGCAGAGCTTATCGATGTTATCTGTTACCGTGCTGTAATTTCGCGTGTTGATCATTTTGGATAGAGTCACTCTATTAATTCCAGTAGCACTGGAAAGTTCCAAAAGCGTAACCCTTTGACCATCTTTGAATAGCTTGTCAGCAAGTAGTTCTTGTAATCGATATCTAATCATATGTATATAAATATTAACATATATTTAAAAATACTTGCATTTGATAATAAGTTATGTTAAAATATATTTACATTAGAAATTATTTATTAACAAATGTATATAGATTGGAATATTACTATGGCAATTAACACGCACAACGAGCCTAATTTTTCGGAAAATTGGCTCCAAACTGAAAATCCTAATACCCTACTCATCCCATCTACTTTAAGAGTGGTCAGCGATAGTATTTACATTAACCCTAGCAAATTTGGAGTACATACGCATCAGGCAACACTGTATGCAGATGGGGAAGAAATGAAGGTTGAATGGACTGAGCGTCTAGGAACTTCCCTCATTCTTGGCAATCCACTGGTCTGTATCGTTCCAAAGGCAGCTCAAGCAAACTATGTTCAGGGAGTTCTACCCATTGAGCGATTAGAGCTAATTACTGAACCAAATTCGTCTTTTAATATTTTTAGTACTGCACTACCAACTTGGTTTGATAATCCAGATATTCTTGAAAAAGCGATACTTTTTTGGGAAATGCTTGACGATAAAAACAAATTATTACTAAACGCAGTCCTACTAGATAACGAATTTTTTCAACGCTTCTGTGAAGGCCCTAGCTCTACAAATCATCACCATGCATACAGAAATGGTAATTTAGAACACACTTTAGAAGTCATCAATATTGCTTCAGAGAATGTCTTTTTTGCTGATAAAGCCAACTTACAACTTACGCTGATATTTGCATGGTTACATGACATTGGTAAAGCTGATGAATACCAACCTAGTTATTCACCAGATAAAAAATATAAATTAACAGCGACTGGCTATCTTCATGGTCATCAACTGACGGGACTGTATAAAGT
>DAIQPR010000195.1:0-3890 GCA_036787315.1 Polynucleobacter sp.
CTCTAGCACCGTTAAAGATTCAAATAATCTTCTTCCTTGAGGAACATATCCCAAACCTCTAGCAGAAATTTTATAAGGTGCAAGTTTAGTAATCTCCGTTCCAGACAAGCTAACTGTACCTGATACTTTTTGAGGAAAACTCAAGTTCATGATTGATCTTACAAGCGAGGTCTTGCCCATCCCGTTTCTACCAAGAATAGCAACTATCTCTCCTGGTTTGACCTGCATAGAGATTCCATTTAATACATGCGCTTCACCATAAGCACTATGTAAATTTTCAATGCTTAACATTTCTCGCCTTACCTAGATAAATTTCTTGAATCTGCGGATTGCTCCTGATTTCTTCTGGCTGCCCTTCTACAAGAATGGATCCCTGATACATACAAATAACTCTTTGCACAAGGCTCAAGGCCAAATTAATATCATGCTCAATCAAGATCATCGCAATTGATGCAGGAAGATTATTGAGAACCTTTGCCATGACAACTCGCTCTGCTGGAGAAAGACCCGCAGCAGGTTCATCTAAAAGCAAAATCTTAGGGGAACTCATTAAAGTCATCGCCAACTCTAATTGACGTTGCTCTCCATAAGATATCTCTTTGACTAACCAATTACTTTTTAGAGCTAACTGACATAAATCTAATGTTCTATTGATAGCTTCATTCTCTTCGGAATTTGCTCCACCAAATTTCCAAGGATTTAACTTGACCGGTTTTAATGCTCGGTATGCCAATAATAAATTTTCTTCAACAGTCAATCCAAAAAACAAATTCGTAATTTGGAATGTTCTAGCCATACCCAATTGTGCACGGTGATTGGGCGATGCCCTTGTAATTTCTTTATCTTGGAAATAGATCTTACCAACCGTTGGTAAATACATACCAGTAATAGCGTTAAAAAGCGTTGTCTTACCAGCACCATTAGGTCCAAGAATGGCGATACGTTCTCCTTCCCTCACAGAGAAGGAGACTTGATCTACAGACTTCAGGGCTCCAAAATGGATCCCTAAGTCTTCAGTACGTAATAAAAAATCACTCATTATGATTTTTTAATGCCTTGGAAAGTTCTTGAATATGGAGGCTGCTTCATATATTCCTCTGGCTTGTATGTCCAAAATTGAGAAACATTTGGATATGAATCAATTGGAACATTCCAATACTTACCATCTGGACGCTTAACAACTTTACGAATAAATACATCGTAAATTGGATTGCCATAATTATCTAAACGTACTGGCTTACCAAGTGGTGACTCTTCAAGAACTGTTTTCTTAATGGTATCTAAAAATAGTGGGCGATTTTCAATATTGCCATTTAGTTTGTTAATTGCCTTAACTAACCAAATTGCTGCTGTGTAATGCGTAAATCCATAAATCGATGGAAGTTGCTTGTTAGCAATATTGTATTCACCAACGAATTTTTGAGTTGCTGGAACAGGATTTCCTTCAGCAAAGAAAGATGCAGAAATAATTCCCTCAGGCTCATCACCCAAACTTCTAATAACGGATTGGTCAGTCGTATTTTGCGCACCAATTAAAGGAATTTTTCCTTTCATTCCAAAGCTAGTCCATTGCTGTAAGAAACGATTTGCATCAGCGCCTGTCTGCATACAAAATACTGCATCAGGTTTTGCAGATTTAATCTGCGCAAAGTATGAACTAAAGTCTTGTGTATTTAACGGATTCCAAAGTTGGCTTAGAATTGTTCCGCCATTCTCTGTAAATACCTGACACAAACCACCACACTGTTCATGACCAAATGTGTAATCTTGAGAAATTGTTACGATTTTTCTGAACCCAAGTTTCTTATAGGCATAATCACCCAATGGATGCGTTGTTTGACTTGCACTATATCCAGCTACACGTATAACGTTTGGAATACGCGCTCTTTGTGTTAAATCATCAGCAGCAATCACAGGAATAAAATATGGAATACCGTTTGTTTTAGCGTATTCAGCAACCGCAAGTCCAGTGTTCGCCAACAAATTACCTACTAAGAAATCAACCTTAGTTTGCTCTGTTAATTTACGCGCCTTTTGAAGTGCAATGTCAGGGTTTGATCCATCATCCTCTATAAAAATCTGTACTTCACGGCCACCTGCTTTCTTGCCATTTAATTCCCAAAAAAGGTTAAAGCCCTCAACAATTTCTTTACCACCTGCGGCTAGAACCCCAGTTAATGGAGCCATCAATCCGATCTTAATAGGTCCTGTACTTTGAGCAAATGTCGATTCGAACGCACCAAAAATACCTAAGCCACCTACAGCTGATGTTTTTATAAACTGTCTACGATCCATATATTCCTCTTTGACGATTAATGTTTAAAAATAAAAAACTAGCGCTTGTTGGTTAATAGTTTTCCAACAATTCCTGAAGGTAAAAAAATCATTGTTAATACAAAAGTGAGTCCCATCACAAATGGCCACCTTTGCGTGAAAGAGCTCACTAAATTTTCTAGACTAATTAAAACCGCTGCTCCTACTAAACTGCCAAATAAAGTGCCTACTCCACCTACCAACACCATCAAAAGCCCTTTTACAGATTGTGTTAAAGCCACACTCGATGGGCTCACAAAACTATTAAAAAATGCGTATAAGACACCTGCCAAACCAGCACCAATTCCAGAAATAACGAAACCTAAAATAAGGTGAAGTGTGGTGTTATATCCAAGACTGCGCATCCTTGATTCACTCTCTCTTATTCCTTTAAGCCCCAAGCCAAATGGTGAATTAACAAAGCGCCACATCATTAACCCTGAAATAACTAAAAGAGCTAGAACAAAATAGTAAAAATGTTCTGCAGACATAAGCCACTCTGGACGAATATTTCCTCTTAAACCATTTTCGCCACCAGTAACAGAAGTCCAGCGTTGACAAATACCCCAAACAATCATGCCTAGGGCTAAGGTTAATAACAAAAAGTAAACACCTGTTGTCCTTACCGCCAAAGCTGCAAAAATCAAAGAAATGATCATCGCCATGATGATTCCATATATCGCCGCAACAAGAGGATCACCACCAGAAACAGTGACGTGGTAAATCGTCATATAAGCTGCACTTCCGAAAATTGCTCCATGACATAAAGATGTTCTGCCTGCATAGCCTGCAAGGACATCAATCGACATAGCAAAGATGGCATATATAAAACCCAAGCTACATAGGCTGATGACATAGCTCTCTGTAAAGAAAGGAACTACTAATCCGATTAAAAGGAGTAGTACTAGAATTTTAAATAAATGTTTCTTGTTAATCATATCTAAATTGGCTTTCCAAATAATCCATTAGGTCGGAAAGCAAGTAATAAAGCCATTGGTCCGAAAATTACAAAATACGACAACTCTGGAAACCATACCTGACCAAAAGTAGATAAGCTGGCAACAATAATGCTTCCTAAGGCAGCGCCTAATAAACTGCCTCGGCCACCAATGATCACAACAGCCAAACTGAATACTAGAATTTCAGAATCTGCTGTTGGGTACAAAGATAAAAACGCTCCACCCAGACCTCCAGCGATTGCTGCAAGAGCCATACCCAACATAAAGGTAATTAAAAAGATACGGCTGATATTGACACCTAAGGCCTCAATCGTTTCACGATCATCTACTCCAGCACGAATCAATGCGCCTAATTTCGTTTTGTTCATTAATAACATCAGAAAAATAAATACTACTATTCCGAATAACAAAACAAATAAACGATATTTAGGGTAAGTGATATCGTAAAAATCAATAGAAGTCTTTAAGAACTCTGGAACTGGAACACTTAAAGTATCTCCTCCAAATAAAACTAAGGAAATATCATTAATCATTACTGCAAGTCCAAGAGTAATCAAGACCTGTCTTAGATCAACGCCTTTTGCAAACTTTAATAAATACTGCTCAAAAATACCCAAT
>DAIQPR010000032.1:0-13246 GCA_036787315.1 Polynucleobacter sp.
GCCCAAAATATTTATATCAAAACGCCGATTAAATTGGCCAAATCAAGATTTAATTGATCAAAGTTAGAATAGTAAATCGTCTTAAAAAATTCTAAAAAACTGTTTCTACAATCTTCAGGATGCTAACCAA
This sequence comes from Polynucleobacter sp., assembly GCA_036787315.1. Taxonomy (GTDB): domain Bacteria; phylum Pseudomonadota; class Gammaproteobacteria; order Burkholderiales; family Burkholderiaceae; genus Polynucleobacter. Next base: position 131 of record DAIQPR010000032.1, read on the forward strand.
GATATTTTAATTAAACACATAAAAATCAAATAGATAAAATAATAAATTAGATTTATTTATTGGCATACATATTCATTAAATAATAATAATATTTTTAGAAATTAGGGTTTTCCATAGATAGCAATACATTAAAAATAGATTAGCATTTGATCATTAATCAATTAAGGAGATATATCTATGTTCGTATCCAGTATGCGTCGACGTGTAATAGTTTCTGCGGTTACTTTGTTGACATCATTTGGCATCATGTCTGCTTCTTTAGCTCAGAATAAACCTCCATTACGAATTGGTTTCGGAATGGGATTAACAGGTGGTATGGCTGCAAATGGAAAAGCAGCTTTGGTATCCATGGAAATTTGGCGAGAAGAAATTAATAAGAAGGGTGGTTTATTAGGTCGTCAAGTTGAGTTTGTATATTACGATGACCAGAGTAATCCTTCATTAGTTCCTGGTATTTACACTAAATTGTTGGATATCGATAAAGTGGACTTAGTAGTTTCAGGATATGGAACAAACTTGATTGCGCCTGCGATGCCAATTGCAATGCAACGTAATTTGTTATTTATTACTTTGTTCGGTACGAACGTAAATGCTAAGTTTAACTATCCTGGTTATTTCCAGATGATGCCTAACGGCAAAGAGCCAGCTGTTGGTTTATCAGGTGGATTCTTTGATGCAGCTATGACTGCGAAAAAGAAACCAACCACAGTAGCTATTGTTGGGGGTGATAACGAGTTTGCGGCTATGACTACTGAAGGTGCTCGTGTAGTTGCGAAAAAATATAACTTAAAAGTTGTATATGACAAAACATATCCACCTAACACAACTGACTACACACCTATATTACGTGCAGTACAGGCAACAAATCCAGACATCGTTTACTTCGCATCTTATCCAAATGAAACACCTGGTGTTATACGTGCAGCTCGTGAGATTGGTCTTAAGACTGAAGTATTTGGTGGCACGATGATTGGTTTAGGTTTTGCTGCAATTAAAAAGCAGTTGGGACCTTTATTGAATGGTGTTGTTGGTTATGAGCTTTATGCGGCTGAAAAAACTGTTAACTTCCCTGGTATTGATAATTTCTTAAAGATTTACCAAGCACGTGCTGAAAAAGAGGGTGTAGATCCTTTAGGATATTACTTACCTCCATATGCATATGCTCAAATGGAAATTTTGGGTCAAGCAGTTGAAAAAATTGGTAGCTTAGATCAGAAGAAATTAATTGATTATGTTCACTCAACTACATTTAAAACAGTTGTTGGAGATGTTAAGTTTGCAGCGAACGGGGAGTGGGAAGTTGGACGTCCTATGTATGTTCAGTATCGTGGTGTTAAAGGAAATGAGATTGATCAATTCCGTAAGCCAGGACCTTCAGTGATTATTTCTCCAAAAGAGCTTAAGTCAGGTGAATTGATTACTCCTTATCAGGAAGCCATCAAGTAATAAAGCACTATTCAACTTATCCCCAACCTTGATGGTTGGGGATTACATTTTAGAATTGAATTATGGATATATCTTTAGATCTGCTGTTTAATGCAATCGTTTCTGGAGTATTGTTGGGTGGCTTTTATGCTGCCATGAGTTTGGGAGTATCGATATCTTTTGGTATGTTAGATATTGTTAATATTTCTCATCCAGCAATGATTATTTTAGGGGCCTACCTAACTTGGTGGCTTAATGAGACATATGGAATTGATCCAATGCTTGCGGCTCTTGTATTGGCTCCATTTTTCTTTATATTAGGATTTGCAATCTACAGAATTTATTATGATCGATTTGAAAAAAATGTAGGTGGTGATTCATTAAGAGGATTAGCTTTCTTCTTTGGTATTTTGTTCATCATTGAAATGGTATTGATTCTCTTGTTTGGTGTTGACTATAGAAACATCAATACAACTTATACAGATTCTTCTTTAAACCTAGGCTTTGTGAGTCTGCCATATCGTTTGTTAATTCCTTGTGTTTTATCAGTAGGATTACTTTTATTAATAAGAGAAATCTTTCGTAGAACTTATTTTGGTCGCGCTGTGAGTGCGGTTGCTCAAGATCCATTGGCATTGCAATTAATGGGTGTTAATCCTGTAAAAGTTAAGGGGTATGCATTTGGACTTTCTTTGATGATTGCAGGATTTAGTGGTGCGATGCTGATGATCATTCAGAGTGTTCAGCCTGCTGCGGGAAGAGACTACATTGGTCTTGTATTTGCAGTATGCGTTTTGGGTGGTATGGGGAATTTAATGGGTACGCTCTTAGCTGCCATGATTCTCGGTATTGCTGAGAGTATGACGGCTACCTTTGCTGGTCCTTCATGGTCTCCTGCAGTTTCATTTGGCCTTCTATTATTTACATTAGCAGTTAGACCACAAGGAATATTTGGAAAATGAAAAATCATTCTAAATTTCTGATCTCTGCGTTAGTGGTATCCATTATTTTGGGTTCCTTTCCTTTTTTGATTAATTCTGAATACTTCTTTTTCGCTGCTTATTCAGTTCTTCAATTTGTCATTCTTGCTACTGCTTGGAACATTTTGGGCGGCTATGCTGGGTATGTTAATTTTGGATCTGCTGCTTTCTTTGCAATTGGAGCTTATGCTACAGTTGCTGGTTTCAAATTACATTTCCCGCAAGGATTAAATATCGTATTTGGGACTTTTTTGGCAGGTTTAGTTGGATTGGGGATGGGCTATTTAACCCTTCGATTAAAAGGTGTGTTCTTCTCTATCGCAACACTTGCTTTATCAGTGGTTCTCTTAACAATCGTTACAAATACACCATTTTTAGGGGGTGCTAGGGGTGTTTATGTCATTGTGCCAAGAGAGTCACCAATTGGTGTTGGTCAATATATTCACTGGCTTTATTTTTTAATATTAGGAATGGCTATCTTTTCTGTCGTTGTGGCAAGAATGATTGAACATTCCTCATTAGGTCAAGGATTGATGGCAATTCGTGATGATGAATTGGCAGCTGAGGGTTTAGGTGTACCAACTTTACGTTTGAAGTTAATTGCAACAACCATTAGTGGAGCATTAATGGGGCTTGCAGGAACTACTTTCCCTTATCTAATTACGTATATGGAACCAACTGCCACGTTTAATCTTTCCTTTGCAGTCAATAGTATTGCTATGCCTATCGTAGGTGGACTCGGTTCATGGATAGGGCCTTTAATTGGCGCTTTATTATTGGGATCTATTCAACAAATTGCTTCGGTCACTTTATCTTCCACATGGAATTTATTAATCGTTGGAGGAGTATTGGTCTTTTTTGTTACTTTGGCTCCGAATGGAATTCTTGGTATTTTTAAGAAGAAGAAATGAATATGACAACACATTCTCAAGAGCCCTTAGTTCAAGCAAAGGGTATTATCAAAAAATTTGGTGGTTTTACCGCGTTGAATAATGTTGATTTGGTGATTCATCCTGGTGAGAGATTAGGGCTTATTGGACCTAATGGATCTGGAAAAAGTACACTCGTCAACTGTATTTCTGGAATGTTAAAAACTGATTCTGGAAATGTCATTCTTCAGGGTAAAGATATTACATTAATGAGTCCACATGAGCGTGTTCATGCTGGGATTGCAAGAAGCTTTCAGATTCCAAAGCCATTTAAATCAATGACTGTTCTTGAAAACGTTAAAGTTGTTATAGAGTTTTCAGGTAAGTTAAGGTCTGATCCTAATGATCATCGTTCTTATGACGAAAAGGCTTTGGCTATTCTTCAAAGTGTTGGATTGCAAAATAAAGCTGATGCAATATCTTCAGGACTTACTCAAGTTGAATTGCGTAAACTTGAACTAGCAAGAGCCATGTCTGCAAATCCACAATTATTAATTGCTGATGAGGCTTTAGCAGGTTTATCTGGTGCCGAAGTAGATGAAATTTTGGCATTGATTATGAGTATGAAAGAAAAAGGTATTTCTGTTTTGATGATTGAGCACATCATGAGTGCTGTGATGCAGTTTTCAGAACGATTAATGGTCTTGGTGGCAGGAACTAAAGTTGCTGATGGTAATCCTCAAGACGTGATCAATAATCCTGACGTTATAAAGGCATATCTTGGCGAATAAAATTATTCTTAAGGAAATTGATGCCGCGTATGGAGCGGTACAAGTTTTGCATGGCATCAGTATGGAAGTTAATAATGGTGAGACAGTTGCATTACTCGGAACTAATGGTAACGGTAAATCTACACTCATTAAATGTGTAGCAGGTCTTGTAAAACCTACAGCGGGAAGAGCTGAAGTAGTGATTGATGACCAAACGTATGACCTTACTAAATTAAGTCCAGAAGAAATCGTTAATTTGGGAGTAGCTCTTGTTCCTGAAGGAAGAAGATTATTTCCTCTTTTAACGGTTAAGGAAAATTTACTTCTAGGTGCTTCAAGATCTTATGCAAGAGCGCATGTGGATCAGACAATGGAATATTGTTTTGAAGTATTTCCAAAGCTTCGTGAGCGCTCCAATCAAAGAGCTGGTAGCATGAGTGGTGGAGAGCAACAGATGGTTGCTTTAGCTAGAGCTTTGATGAGTATGCCAAAAATTTTGTTAATTGACGAGCCTTCAGTTGGACTAGCGCCAATCATCGTGAAACAAATGATTGATAAAATTGGAGAGTTAAAGATTCAAAAAGGCTTGACTGTTTTAATGGCTGAGCAAAATTTTACGCAAGCAATGAGAATCGCTGATAGGGGCTATGTCATCGTTCATGGTGAGATTAAGATCGAAGGTAGTGCTAACGATCTTGCGAACAATGATATTGTTCGCAAATTGTATATGGGTGTTTAAAAAGGGGTTTTTAGGTGAAATATTCTTTAGCAAGTGAACGTGTTCCATTTGTTCCAATCGTTGATCGTCCAGTATGGCATTTGCCTGACGGGAATAATCTTTTAGTTTGGGTGATTGTTAACGTTGAACATTGGAGCATGGCAAATGCTATGCCAAGAATGGTATTGAGTCCTCCAATGGGCCAACCTTTGCTTCCTGATGTCCCGAATTGGTCTTGGCATGAGTATGGAATGCGCGTTGGTTTTTGGCGTATTTTTGATGCACTTGTTCAAAGAAATATCGTTCCAACATTAGCGACCAATGGAATTGTTTGCGAATCATATCCCAGAGTTGTTGAAGCGACGTTGAAATACGGTTGGGAGATGATGGGCCATTCATATGTACAGGGTCCAATGCATAAGTTACCGAATCAGCAAGAAGCTATTGAAAAAACGATTTACACTATTAAGAACTTTACTGGTCAAGAGCCTATTGGTTGGGAAAGTCCAGGATTAACTGAAAATGAAGAGACGATAGATCACTTGTCCAAGGCAGGGATTCAGTATGTAGCAGATTGGCCGCTTGATGATCAACCAACTTGGATTGAAGCTTCTCCAAAGCCAGTATTGTCGGTTCCTTATACTGTTGAGACAAATGATATTCCTATGATGTTGTTGCAACAACATCGTGGTGAGGAAATGCTATTACGTGGACGTGAGCAATTTGATCGTTTGTTGGCAGATAGTCAAACTATTCCTAGGGTAATGGCAATTAGCGTACATCCTTATATAACTGGTGCCCCACACAGGATCGGTTATTTTGAACAACTATTAGACTATATTCAGTCTAAGAAAGGTGTTTCAATCAGAACTGGTGAGCAGATTAATGACTTATATCGTGCTCAATTTCCAGCGCCTGGAGCTAAGAAATAACAATAATAATAAACAATAAGAAGACCAAAAATAAGTCTAACCGCATCTTTGATGCGGTTTTTTTTTCATAAATTCTCGGGTATTAAGTCATCGCTCATGATCATATCGGAAATATCTATTGCTGTTTCCTCCATGACTCTCGTTGAGATTCCAATATAGTTATTCTTTAATTCTTCTTGACCCTGAGCAGACATGAATTTTCCAAGATACTGTGCTCTAGCGATAACACGTTGGCAAGGAATTAAGCGGTCTTTTTGATAATTTTCTAAAGCAGTAGGAGTAGCTCCATGGTTAATAATATGTTGCATGATGGAAAGAGCATCCTCTGCAGCTTTGGATACTCCCATACCCACATGAGGCCTAGCTACAAAGCTAGCATCACCCATGAGCGCAACTCGGCCAAATGCGATTTGTTCAGACATAACATCATAAATTGGTTGAAAAAATACCATCCCAGTTTTTTCTAATACTTCAGCGAATTGTGGAGCTAAGCTATTTCTGGCGGCTTGACGGATCTCAGCAATATGCTTCCAATTAACCTGTATTGGAGAAATACCATGAGGATGAAATTGTCCATCATAATCTGTTAGAAGGTCTTTTAAGACTGTTTCTTCAGGAGCTTGTCGATACCAAACAAAGTTATATTTGCGGTGTCCAATTCTTAAGTCATTGTTATTACCTGCAACAGGATAGCCAAGTATTTGTTCACCTTCTGGTAAATCAAATCCGAAATATGGAAACAATGATTGACGCATAGACTGACTAAGTGCTGCTTCTTCACAAACTCCGCGCCAGGCGACATACCCTGTGTAGACAGGTTTGATATTTGGAGCAACTATTGCTCGAATTGCAGAGCGAAGTCCATCGGAGGCAATCAACAATTCGCCGGTATAGGAACTTCCGTCATCGCAATGTACTAATACTTCTTGGCTATTTTGACCAAACGAAACGACATTTTTCCCGGAGTGATAATTTTTCTCGGGGAAGTTTTCTTTTAACAAATGATAGAGTCTTCCCCAAGATGTAAATATTTGAGGTAATTCTACTTTCGCAATATTTTCACCTTGTTGATTCAAGGTTATGCGATCTTGAACTGGAACACCGAGGTTTTGGTCTATTTGGATACCGCAAATCTCCAAGGCTTTGATTAGAACAGGGTGAGGGACAATTCCTGCACCACGTCCATCTAATGAGCCATGAACTTTTTCTAAAATATCAACTTCATGACCTTGGCTTTTTAAAAGACTACCCATTAAGAGACCGCCTAGAGAGCCTCCTACGATAATAATTTTTGACATAAATTTTTATTTTTAAGATTGTTTTATTTGAAGATTTTTTTTATCTAAGTCAGTGCGTTCGTGAGCTGGATAATTTAGTTCAATAACGATTCCATTTGGATCATCTAAAAAAACTTGATGAAGTCCTATTGTAGGGACAAGTCGTTCTCTACATGGAACGCCAATGGCTTCTAAGTGATTAAGCATTTTTTCAAGACCAGTTGCAAAAAAAGCAATATGGTCAATTGCACCTGTTCCATGAAGGGTTGGAAGCTCGCGGTCGCCCAAATATTGAATTAATCCTTCTTTATCATTGGGGTCAATACCCACGATATGAACAACTGCGTTTAAGTAACTAGAATGATCTGAATCAGACTTATAGAGCCAATATCCTGGAAATGGAAAATTTGGTCTTGGGCCCGGAACTAAATCCAGCGTTTTCATAAAGAATTCGCGTGTCATCTCTGCATCTTGACTTCTTATAGCAACGTGGTTGATGACTAATTCACTCATGGTCGGATCTCCTTATGACTGTTATTTTTTATGTTTTTTAAACATCTGCAATAATTAAATAATAGCAGTATTATTTAATGTAATTAATTTACAAATTAAAAAATAATAAGCAATTAAAACTAGGAGGCAAGCATGAAAGCTGCTGCGTTTAATTACGAAAAAGTGAATACTATTCAAGAGGCATTAAGACTCTTGGATTTGCATAATGGCAATGCTAAATTAATTGCGGGTGGACAAAGTTTGTTACCCTCTTTAAATATGCGATTATCCAATCCTGAGATACTTGTTGATCTTCAGGGAGTATCAGAACTCAAAGGTATTTCTGAAGCAAATGGTGTCATTAGGATTGGTGCAATGACCACCCATACAGAAATTCAGAATTCTGAACTTATCCAAAATAAATTACCTTTATTAAGCAAAGCGGTACCTCATATAGCGCATCGTGCTATTAGAAATTTGGGCACTTGGGGAGGTTCATGTGTGTATGGAGATCCTGCTGCTGAATGGCCAGCTTGTGCCGTGGCGCTTGATGGAGTCATGGTTCTAACCGGTCCTAAGGGGACGAGGAAGGTCGCTGCTAAAGATTTTTTTCTTGACCTGTATACCACTGCATTAGAAGAAAATGAGATTTTAGTAGCTACTGAATTTACGTTGAAAGCAAGTGAGAAAAATTACTTCGAAGAGTTGTCTAGAAGACATGGAGATTATGCTGTCACTGGGTTAGTAAGCCAGATTGAATTAAAACAAAACCTCATTACTGATTGCAGATTTGTGTTTTTCTCAGTTGCGTCAACTCCTTTGATTGCTATGGGCATGAAGGATTTAATTCTCAATAAAAACCTCAGCGACTTAGCGAATCCAGCTCTTATTGAGCAGGCTCAAAATATTGTCAGGGCTGAAATTAAGACTCTCCCTGATTTAACAAATTCTGCGCAGATGAAAACGCATTTAGTTGGCGTTTTAATCTCAAGAGCCTTGCACAATTTAGCCAAATAAATAGATTCTTATAAAGAGACAGATATGCAAACAACATCAATCACAATGACTTTGAATGGTCAAAAAATTCAAGCAGAAGTTGAGCCACGTCAACATTTAGTTGATTTTTTAAGAGAGGATCAAGAACTTACTGGGTCACATTTAGGCTGTGAGCAAGGGGCATGTGGCGCATGTACTGTAAAACTTGATGGCAAGATTGTTAGAGGATGCCTTGTTCTTGCCGTTCAAGCAAATGGTTCAACAGTTGAGACTATTGAGGGGATTACTGCTTCAGGAGAATATAAAGATTTACAGGAAGCATTTTTAAAATTTAATGCCTTACAGTGTGGATTTTGTACTTCAGGAATGTTAATGGCAGCAGTAGAACTTATTCAGACACACAAAACTGCCACTCGAGAAGAGATTCGGGAATGGATATCTGGAAACTACTGTCGTTGTACTGGATATCATGCAATTGTTGATGCTATTTCCTATGTTATGGAACAGCGTCAGCAAGCAAATAAATAGGGAGACATCATGAACAAACCAAAAGAACTACCTAATTTAGCTCCAGTAACAAATGAGCAACGATATATTGGAATGAGTGAGCCGCGTCATGGCGCTAAGAGACTCACTGAAGGTTTAGGAAAGTATATTGATGATATTCAACTTCCTAAAATGGTACATGTGGTTTATTGGCGATCACCAGTAGCGCATATGAAAATCAAGAAGATTAATAAATCTGCTGTGCTTGATATGCCTGGTGTTGTTGCTGTCATTGATGGTCAAGAACTTGCTACAGTATGTAAACCTTGGGTTGCAACATTAAGCCACTTAGCGGGTATGAAATCAGCGCCACAGCATGCTTTGGCAATTGATAGGGCATGTTGGCAGGGAGAACCTGTTGTCGCGGTTGTAGCAAAAACAAGAGCGCAAGCTGAGGATGCTCTCCCATATTTAGATGTTGAGTGGGAGGAGTTGCCTGCTTTATTAGATATGCATGAGGCTTTGGATTCTAATGCGATGATTCTTCATCCAGAGCTTGGAGATAATATCTGTTTTAAAAGATCATTAGATACTGGTGATGTTGATTCACAATTTGCAAATGCAGCTGTGGTTGAAGAAGCTACATTTAAATTTGGACGACATACAGGTGTAACTCTTGAGCCTCGTTCACAAATTGCGCATTACTCACCAGATGGACAATTGACTGTCTATCATTGCCAACAAGCACCGCATATGATGCAGGACTTATATTGTCGTCAATTTGATCTTAGTGAGTCAGATGTAAGAGTAGTGTGTTTTGATGTTGGAGGTTCTTTTGGAATCAAAGTTCATGCATACCCTGATGACTTTGCCACAGTTGGGATTTCGATTTTATTAAAACGTCCAGTCAAATATGTTGCAGATCGTTTGGAATCTTATTTGAGTGATATTCATGCTAGAGAGCACATTATCAAAGGCCGAATTGCAGCTTCTAAAGATGGGGAAATTCTAGCTTTTGAAATCGATGATTTAACAGGTATTGGCCCTTACTCTATGTTCCCCAGAACCAGTGCTATTGAAGGCAATCAAGTTGTTAATCTTGTTGGTGGACCATACAAACATAAGCAATATCGCGCTAATTTAAATGTAGTTTTTCAGAACAAGACGCCTACATGTCAGTATCGGGGAGTAGGTCACCCAATTGCATGCGCAGTGACTGAAGGTTTAGTTGATTTAGCAGCTCGCAAACTTGGTATGGATCCTTTAGAGTTCCGTAAGCGCAATGTCATTCCTGATGATGCTTATCCTTACACAGGTGTATCAGGTATCAAATTGGAGGTTTTATCTCACGAGCAATGCTTATCTAAGATTGAGGAGCTTATGGATTATCCTAAGCTTTTAGAAGAGCAAAAAGCATTGCGTGAGAAAGGTATTTATCGCGGAATTGGTTTTGCTACCTTAATTGAGTTAACCAATCCAAGCCCAGCATTTTATGGTGTTGGTGGAGCAAGAATTGCTTCACAAGATGGCTCTACGATTCGTATGGATCCAACGGGAGTTATTACGGTCTCTGTTAGTGTTGGTGAGCAAGGTCAAGGTGCAGAGGGTGTCTTTGCGCAAATTGCTGCTGATGCAGTTGGTGTTCCTATTGAACATGTAAGAGTTAAAACAGGTGATACCGAGACTATTCCTTATGGGGGAGGAACTTGGGCTTCACGCGGTGCTGGTATTGGTGGTGAAGCTGTACTTTTGGCTGGAATGGCTCTTAGAGAGAATATTCTCAAGATTGCTGCACACTTACTGCAAATGGATGCAAGTCAGTTAACTGTTAAAAATGGCAAAGTATTTGATCGCCTAAGTAATCAAGAAAAAATCCCTTTAAGTGAAGTAGGGAGGGTAGGCTATTACAGGACAGATTTGTTACCTGCTAATTTTCATCCAGAATTAACGGTTACTCGCCATTATTCACAAAAAGATTTTCCATTTATTTTCACGAACGGCGTACAGGCTTCTTATGTTGAAGTAGATGTTAATACGGGTTTTGTAAAACTTTTGAAGCATTGGGCAGTTGAGGATTGTGGAAGAGTTATTAATCCAATGTTAGTCGATGAGCAAGTTCGTGGTGCAATTGTTCAAGGTATTGGCGGCGCATTGTTTGAGGAATGTTTATATGACTCACAAGGTCAAATGATCAATGGCAATATGGCTGACTATCTAGTTCCGATGGCTTCAGAAATGCCGGATATTGAAGTTGCTCACGTTCAAACGCCAACTAAATCTTCCTTGCTTGGTGCCAAAGGTGCTGGTGAAGCAGGAACTGCTGGTGCTCCTGGAGCGGTAGTAAATGCGATTAATGATGCGATTGCACCTTTTGGAGTTAGTACGTTTGATCAACCAGTAACTCCGCAAAAAATACTTCGCGCATTAAAGGTCATTCAGTAGAAAATATCAGGTGGTGCCTAAAGGTCTTACAGTTACTTCAACTTTTAAGTCATGATTAGCACCACCTTTGATAACACCTCTAATTGGTGAAACATCGGCGTAATCTCTACCTTGCGAAAGAAAAATATAGTCTTCTCCAGGCGTATTGAAACCCCATCTATTATTCGTGGGATCAAAATCATACCAATATCCAGGGGCTAAGTTATTGTATAAATCTAGGGAAGGTATATATACCGAAGCCCATGCATGTGATGCATCGCTTCCAATTAATCTAACCTTACCTGGTGGAGGGTTAGTCAGAATGTAACCACTAATATATTTTGCTGGTAGTCCGATACTTCTCAAGCAGCTAATAAATATATGAGCAAAGTCTTGGCATACTCCTTTTTTTAGCTGGAGAGCTTCTCTAGGAGGGGTATCTATATTAGTTGATTCTGAGTGATATTCAAAAGTTTTATAGATTAACTGCATTAACTCAATACAAGCTTCAAGTATTGGTTGATTTGGGGTAAATGTTTGTTGGGCAAAATTTACAAAATCTTGATGATAGTGAACGAAGGTTGAGTGGAATAAAAATTCAGAAGCGCTATCCCATGTTGAATTTGCCGAATAAGTGAAATAATCTCGGACTCTCTCCCATGAAGGGCTAGAAGAATTATTAAATGGTTGAAGTTGGTTGTTGTATGTCTCTAGTTGGCTGATAGAACTTATTTTTAATTTGGAATGTTTTTCTTGAATTGAAAAATACGATGCAAAATTATTGTAGATGTCTAAGTTTTCTTGATAGAGATCTGGTTGGGGATCAATAATAAGCTTGCTATTGATGATTTTTTGAGTGTGCGTTGAAGGGGGTTTTAAATGTGCTAAGTGACGTACAGTTTCGACCTGTCCCTCATAAGTGTAAATAGAGTCATGTATCACTTCTAGCTGCATATTCTTTAAATTCTGTAGTCGGAACGATAAATATGGTTAAAGTAAGTGGCGTTAATATCTTCAACAACTTCAGAGGCAGCTTGATAAACATCATTAATGAAAATTGAGAGATTGTTTAGACGATTATGGTTATCAAGTTTGCAAAGATCATCAACCTGCTCAGGGTGATACTTAAAATGGTGAGTATTAAATTCTATTTTTTGATGTTGCCCTATACGGTTGAGTCTTTCTAAACTCTTTTGTAATCGAAGGATTACCCAAGCGAATGATCTTGGATTTTCTTTATCACTAATAATCAAATCAATTAAAGCTCTTAAGTCTCTATTTTGTTGATGTTGGCTATGGTATGTAATCGTACTGTCGAATAAATAAAGAATTGCATCAAAACCAACGTAATTATCTTGTTGAAATAAATTAATTTTAGTAGTCTCATGCAATATTGAAGAAAAGAAGAAAAGGCGTTCTAAGTGCCTACCAATTGAGAGAAGTTGCCAACCTTCGTCTCTTGTCATTCTATCGGTTTGACCACCTGTTATAGCTGCAAGCGAATTATTGGCATGATTCAAAGCTTCAATAGCTATGTTTGATGAATATTCTTGGTAAAGAGTAGCTCGGTGAATTTCATTTCTGAAGTTGTTCACGCATTGTTGAATAATCGCCCATTGATCAATCGCCAGTCTTTCTCTAACGGAAGATGCAGACCTTTGCATAGATTGCAAATTAAAACCGACACTCGTTACTTTAGATTGCTCGTGTAGACATTCGATTAATTTTTTTTCAAAACTTCGATCTCTAA
>DAIQPR010000032.1:13256-17883 GCA_036787315.1 Polynucleobacter sp.
TCCAAATAGTGCTTTTTGGTGGATGCTCATTATTGAGGCTTTTTAGGTAAAGTCTTGCAAGTCGAATCGTATTTTCACTTCGTTCTGTGTATCTACCAAACCAGAGGAGATTCTCAGCTGCTCGACTAGTAACAACTCTTTTTTTGTTAGTACTTGAGTTATTGGAATATAGATGACTAATTTCTTGATTGTTTTTAGCTGAGTTTATATTCACCCAAGCATCAGCACTACTTCCACCACGTTGCATCGAAGCAATACCGTCATCGTTTGAGGCAATTCTAACTAATCCTCCAGGTAAAACTTTCCAAGAGTTAGTATTATTTCTGAGTGCAAAAACTCTCAGCATATAAGATTTTGGAACAATACTAGAGTTATGCCACGTAGGCATTTGCGCTAAAGGAATATAGTTTTGTACAGTATATTCATTCGGTTGCTCTTGGATTTTTTTAATCCACCGATCAAGTTCATCTGCACTTAAATTTTTAGTTAATATTCCAGGAAAGCTCTGATGTCCCTCAGTAGAGGGAAAGGTAGGCTTTAATGCAATGTTATGGATATGTTGAAGCGCTGATTGAAGAGCAATTGGTTCTCCACACCACCATGAATCCATGGCTGGTAATAGTAATTTTTGATGAAGAAGTTTTTCACTAATTCTAGGTAAAAATCCTAAAATTGCTGGGGTCTCTAAAAATCCAGAACCTGGTGCATTTGCTATCAAAACATTCCCTGATCGAATAGCTTGTAATATTCCAGGGACACCCAATGTTGATTCCGGAAGTAGTTCTAATGGGTCAAAGTAGGGGTCATCTAATCTCTTCAGAATAATATGAACTTGTTCCAGGCCACTTACCGTTCTTAAATAAACTCTTTGATTGCGGACTGTTAAATCACCACCTTCTACTAAAGTTAATCCTAAATACCTAGCAAGATAAGCATGTTCAAAGTAGGTTTCGTTATAGGGTCCTGGTGTCAAAAGAACGATATTTGCATCTAAACCTGCGGGTGAAGATAATTTCAGAGTATCTAGAAATTCACGATAAGTACTTGCTAGAGGTTCAATAGATAATTTCTCATAGGCAGATGGAAATTGTTGAGAAATCAAATTTCGGTTTTCAAGAAGATAGCCTAAACCTGATGGCGCTTGCGTTCTTTGAGAAATTACAGACCAGTTTCCATCTGGGCCTTTTGCAAGGTCAAATGCCATCAAATAAAGATGATTTCCACCTAATAATTTAGCACCATGCATAGACCTTAAATAACCGGGATGACCTTGAACTAAAGCAGGTGGTATTAGACCACCTTTAATTAATTCTTGATTGCCATAGCAATCCTTAAGTATTTCTTCAAGGAGAATTGCTCTTTGAGTTACACCTGCATCGATTTGTTGCCAATCTGATTGGCTCAATATGAGTGGAAAAAGATCTAATGACCATGGTCTTTGAGGGCCATTTTCATCAGCATAAATGTTGTAAGTGATGCCATTCTCTTGGACAAGCTTTTTTAAATCCTGATCTTTAAAATTGAGGTTCTCAAGACCTTGATGCCCTATAGCAGAAAAGAATTCATTCCAATGAGGACTAATGGACTTATTCAAGTGAGTGCTAGGCACTCCACCTCTCAGTTCTTCATAATGGTTAGCTGTCGCTTGCCTAGAAAGTTGCGAGGCTAAATCCGCAACTAAAGGCGTTTCTTGAAATTGATTACTAGGGTTGGAGGAAAATTTCACAATTTATTAAAATACTATCTTCTCAAATCTAAAGTATACGGAAATTCTTTACTTCCATAGACTTCAGAGCTTGGAGGGATATTCTTAACTTTTCCAGGGGTATGACCTAGGGCAAAAAATCTAGATAATCTTCGACTCTCTGCTTCAAAAGAGTTAATTGGCAATGTACTGTAATTGACTCCTCCAGGATGGATTACATGATACTGGCAACCTCCCAAAGATTTTGATAACCAAGTATCAATAACATCAAAAACAAGGGGGGAATGAACTTGAATAGTAGGGTGAAGACTTGATGGTGGATTCCAAGCTTTAAAACGAATACCAGCAACAAATTGGCCCATTTGCTCAGTAGGGTGAAGAGGTATAGGTTTCCCATTACAAGTAATCACATGTCTTTGTGGGTTGAATCCAGAAACTTTTATTTCAATTCTCTCAACAGATGAATCAACATACCTGGCAGTTCCACTACCTGTAGTTTCTTCACCCATGACATGCCAAGGTTCTAGTGCATTTCTTAGGCTTAAATTGATCCCCATAATATCAACTTGGCCAATTAGAGGGAAACGGAATTCAAAATGGGGGTCGAACCAATCCATTTGAAAATCATAACCAGCTACTTTCATTTCCTCTATCACCATTCTGAAGTCTTCTTTAACACCAGTTGGTAACAAAAAGCGATCATGAAGTTCAGTACCCCAACGGGTAAGAGGAATGTTCAGTGGATTTTTCCAAAATCTTGAAACGCAAGCACGGATAAATAGTTGCTGCAGCACACTCATTTGATAATGCGGAGGCATTTCAAAGGCTCTGAGTTCAAGAAGCCCTAATCTTCCGGTACTAGAATCTGGGGAAAATAATTTATCGATACAAAATTCACTACGGTGTGTGTTCCCTGTCATATCGATCAATAAATTTCTGAGAGTGCGATCAACAAGCCAAGGGGGCATTTCATTGCCGTTTTTTTTGCGATTGACTTGAATTTCTTTCAGAGCAATTTCAAGTTCATACAGTTGATCATTGCGAGCTTCATCAATTCTCGGAGACTGGCTTGTAGGGCCAATGAAAGCGCCACTGAATAAATAACTCAAACTAGGATGGTTATGCCAGAAAGCAAGGAAACTGGTAAGTAATTCAGGCTTTCTTAAAAATGGACTATCGTCGATAGTTGCACCACCGAGAACAAAATGGTTACCGCCACCTGTTCCAGTATGCTTACCATCCATCATAAATTTTTCAGCAGTTAATCGAGATTCAAATGCTGAGCGATATAAAAACTCAGTATTACTGACTAATTCTTTCCATGTTTTTACAGGCTGAATGTTAACCTCAATAACACCAGGGTCAGGAGTTATTTGTAAGACTTTTAATGGAGGATCTCTAGGAGGAGGGTAGCCTTCTAAGACTATTTTTAATTTTAATTCTTGGGCTGTTATTTCAACAGCATTTAAAAGATTTAAATATTCATCTAATGATTCTAGGGGTGGCATAAAAACATATAAAAATTGCTGTTTTCCACCATGTAATTTTTCAGCTTCTGGTCCGCTTGATCTTTTTACATCCCTTGTCTCGACGCACAAAGTTGTACGAATAAGTTCTTGCGCAAAGTACTCTTTTGTTTGTGATGATTTTGGAATATGGCAAGTGATAGAATTTAGAGGGAGTCTATACCCCATTGGTGAATCGCCGGGAAGGAGGGATAAGAAGCCGTCACGCGTTTTCCATTGGCATGTGAGCCATGGTATTTCTTTTGCGTTAGATTTGTAATTTGGGGCTATTGGCAAGGCATAACCAACAACATTTTTCAAACCTTGGTTAAAAATTCTTTTTAGCCTGTTTCGCTCCATCACATCATCGATATTAAGATCTTCGATATTTTGATCTAGAGGTAATTGTGATTCTCGCCAAATATAGTACCAAGCGTCCTCTTTACCTTCGAAGTAATTATTTGTTGGGAGTCCTAGATGAACACAGAGTCGTTTAATAAATTTTTTAGAGTCTTCATTGGTATAGTTGAGTGGATCATTTTCTTTGGCAAACAACTCTGGATTTTTCCAAATTGGTTTTTTATCTATATTCCAATACATGGAAATAGCCCAACGCGGTAATTGCTCTCCTGGATACCATTTACCTTGACCTCTGTGGATAAATCCACCTTGAGCATATTGATTCCACAATTTTTCTGTCAAGACATTTGCATACTCAAGTTTTTTAGGACCAAGTGCGGCAGTATTCCATTCAGGAGCATCCCCACCTCCAACTGCGACAAAGGTTGGCTCCCCACCCATTGTTAAGCGAACATCATTTTTAGTAAGTTCTTTATCAACTCGCTCACCAAGGTCTAGAATATTTGACCACTGATGTTCTAGATATGGTTTTGTAACTCTAGGCGATTCATAAATACGTTCTATTTCCATAGAGTGGAAAAATTGAACCTCACATTGTTCAATAATGCCTTCTATAGGAGCGGCGTTAGAGGGAAAGGGCGTACATGCCAAGGGAATGTGTCCTTCACCTGCCAAAAGGCCTGATGTAGGGTCTAATCCAATCCATCCTGCCCCTGGTAAATAAACTTCGCACCATGCATGAAGATCTGTAAAGTCTTTTTCAGTTCCACTAGGACCATCAAGCGCTTTGACATCAGCGGTTAATTGAATTAAATAACCGGACACAAATCTTGTAGCTAAGCCACACATGCGCAATAGATTAACTAGTAGCCAAGCTGTATCTCTACAAGAACCACATTTTTTTTGTAATGTTTCTTCAGGAATTTGTACACCTGGTTCAAGTCGAATTAGATATTGAATGTCCTGCTGCAGTTGTTGATTGATTTTTACTAAAAAATCAATCGTACGCATTTTGCTTTTATCGATTGATTGAAAATACTTTAAAAAAAGTTCTCCC
>DAIQPR010000196.1:0-3857 GCA_036787315.1 Polynucleobacter sp.
GTTTCTGAATCATTATTAGCGCTTTCCGAACCAAGGGATGGTTTAACTCCATTTATTCCTAGAAATGTTTCAAAGAGCTGATGGCATATCAAGTTCTTCAAACAAAGAGGTTTAGTCGAGCTTACAAAAAACTTCAGGACAATATCGTTGCCGATGTAAATTCTGTAGTTGAGCTAATAGTAAAAGATCCAAGTATTGGTGTAAAAAAGAAAGGTGATTTGAGGGATTTATTTGTTTATAAATTTCGTAGTCAGAATCAACTTTATTTGCTCGGATATAGCGTTCAAGAAACTATTGAGTTAGTAACTTTGGAGGCTATAGGATCACATGAAAATTTCTACAGAGATCTAAAAAATTAATTTAATTATTTAAAAGCTTTTTAAAATTTTATAGAAATTAATGCAAGAGTGAATTGACTGCAATTAAGTCATCGTCATTGAGCACTGCAGCGAGTGATTTCAACTTCAAGCCACTCATGATAGTGTCGTAGCGAGACTTATATAAAGACGATTGGGTTGTAATCAATTGATCTTGGGCATTCAGAACATCAATATTAATTCTTACACCAACGTCGTACCCGACTTTATTGGATTGTAAAGAAGATAGCGCTGATTTTTCAGCTGCCTCGTAGGCTTTAATTTGAGATAGCCCACTACTAAAACCAAGGTAAGCTTGTTTAGCAGCTGTCGCATTTGTTTTTCTGGCGAGATCTAAGTCAGAAACGGATTTGTCATACAAGGCTGCATTTTGACGGATGGTAGATGTAATGTAGCCACCTGTAAAAATGGGTACGGATAATTGCAAACCATATTGATTGGAATAATACGTATTCGGCAGTGCTGAAGTTAAGCTTCCAAGTTGTGTGTTGTAACCAGTAGAACCAACGAGATTAACAGTTGGGAGGCGGCTTGCACGACTGCTGTTGTAGTTACTTTTTGCAATTTCAGCATTAAGGCGGCTAATGATGACATTGTAATTCACTTCCTCAACTTGCTTTGCCCAATCGTCCATTGATTGACCAGTTGGTAGATGTAAGGACTCAATGATGTCATTGGTAGCAATTTCACCCTTGTCATTTTTCAAAAACTTAATTTTCCGACCTTCAACTACTTGTTCAATTTTTGCTTGTTTTGCTAAAGGAAAAATAGCATCAATAGGCCTACCCACAATCTGCTCAAGAGCTGATTTCTTAACAGCCAAATCTGATTCAGCAGCTATTTCTTGCGCGATGACTAGGTCATAACGTGATTGAGCTTCGTTTGTATCCACAATCGTTGCTGTTCCAACCTCAAAGTTACGTTTAGCTTGATCTAACTGTTGTTTGATCAGACCTTTTTTATTTCGGTATAAATCTAGATTATCTTGAGAGGTTAATGTATCAAAGTAAGCCTGTGACACACGAAGAATTAAATCTTGTTGTGCTTGAGCGAAAGTATTTTCCGCAACACCGGTTAACAAATCACCTTGTTTATACTTTTCAAAGAAAGCCCAGTTAAATATAGGCTGTGTTAATTGCAAGCCCCAACCTGATGCTGAATACCCATAATCAGCTTTACTTAAATTAGGGTCAAAACGTAAATCAGTACGTCCAGTAGAGTAACTTCCTGAAATCTGAGGTAATAAAACTGAGAAAGCTTGCCAGTATGCTTCTTTGCCTGCTATGTAATTATTTTTAGCGCTGAGGTAAGTTGGATCGTACTGAGCAGCCTCTTGAAACAGTTTGATTAAATCCATTGCCTGTGGATGGCGCGCATCCACAAATCGAGGACTGTTATCGACAACAGGCGCTGGCATTGCTGTAGTAGCTTGATTGTTTGTGCTTGGAATATTTTTACGCTGAGCAAAAGCATTTCCTAAAGGAGCCAACAATAAAGTTGTAGATAAAACACCAGCTATGACACGCGAACCTAACTTAGGGTTATTGCGATGAGAAAGGCTGGAATTTTGATACTTACAGCAGAGTTGTCTATTGTTGTACATTCAAACTTATTTAAGGTTTTTTAAATTATCTTCTATTATCCATTTTTTCAATGTCAACTTAAAAAAAGATTAGAAGGATGATTAAAACTCGAAATTCGCAAATTCTTTCTTATCGATTTGTAACATTGGCATCAAAGTTTCAAAAAGCGATTGAGACTGGAAATAATCGTGACTAATACGCTTAATCAGCGTTGCAGTCATCATAGGCTCCTGTCCAACAAAGGCTACTAGACGACCACCTATCTTTAATTGTGACTTCAGTTCTTCTGATACTCTGACGACTCCGCCAGATATACAAATAATGTCATAACTTTGATTAGACTCAATACCCCATCCTTTAGATGCATCTCCTTGTTCTACACGAACATTCGGAATACGGCATTTATTGAGGTTGGTGACAGCAAAGTTCACTAATTCTGGGTTGATTTCCACAGATTTAACTTTTTTGGCAAAATAACCCAATAAAGCAGCCATATATCCAGAGCCAGTTCCCACCTCTAAAACTTCTTCTTTACCCATTGGTGCTAAGGCTTGTAAAACTCTTACCTCAACTTTTGGCTCCATCATGACTTCAGAAGTGCCAGCAATAGGAAGTTTTAAATCAGAAAAAGCTAAAGGTATTTGGGACTCTTCAACAAAGATTTCGCGTTTTACAATTTCGAGAACATCAAGGAATCTTTTCTCAGAAATGCTCCATGGACGGATTTGTTGTTCAATCATTTTGTGGCGAGCACTTGCAATACTCCAAACGGGAGTATCATTTTCTAAGTTAGTTGTTGATGTCGTCATACTTTCATTCTCTGTTGCTAAACTATGCAAATTAATTAATTCTTTAACCTATATATTTTAATATTTTGTCATCACATTCTAATACTTCAATATCGCAAAAAGATGTAAAACGTACTTCTTTTACGAAGTGGATCGTTTTATTTGTTCTTCTTTTAATAGGAATAGGTGCTTTTTGGTTTTTTGGTAAAGGTTTAATCGGCTACAACCCAACAAAATATATGACTGTTCCTGTTGAGGAAGGTCCTTTAACGGCCAGTATTCGGGCTAGTGGCACTTTAAACCCAGTTCGATCTGTAACAGTTGGTACTGGTGTTTCCGGGATGATACGGGAGTTAACTGTAGATTTTAATGATCGTGTTAAGCAGGGTCAGGTGATTGCCATGATTGATCCTAGAGAGTTCCAAGCTAGATACGATCAAGCATTAGCTAACTATGATTTAGCTTTAAAGAATCATGAATACAACGAAAAGTTAATGCAACAGGGTTTTATCTCTGAACAAGCTTTAGTTACAACAGATTCTGGGGTAAAAGCTGCATTGGGAGCTTTAAATCTAGCTAAAAAATCATTGGATGATACTTTGATTCGATCACCCGTTGATGGAGTTGTTGTTAAACGTAGTGTTGAGGTGGGACAGACAGTTGCAGCAAGTTTGCAATCACCAGAGATTTTTATCATTGCCCGTAACTTAGCAGAAATGCAAGTTGAAACTTCGATTGATGAGTCTGACGTCGGTCGTATTGAAGAGGGGCAAGATGCTACTTTTACTGTGGATGCATTCCCAGGTCGTATTTTTAAGGGCAAAGTGAAGCAAGTCAGAAAAGCACCTGTAAATATTCAAAACGTTGTGACTTATACAGTATTGATTAGTGCAGATAATCCTGATTTGAAATTATTGCCGGGTATGACAGCCAATGCTCGCATTGTTGTTGAAGAAAAAGAAAAAGTCTTAAAAATACCAAATACTGCCTTACGTTTTAGAATGCCGGTTGATAAAAACGCTAAACCTAATGCTTCTCAAAATAAAGATGCGCCTAAGCCTTTTGCAAGGCCTTCTGGCGGTATGAGTAATTATCGAAGTGTTTATATT
>DAIQPR010000197.1:0-3825 GCA_036787315.1 Polynucleobacter sp.
AAAAGGTTGCATAATTGAAGCTGTTAAGAAGTACGTTTAACGAGGGCAAGGTCAAAATCTTGAAATGTCCAACTTTGAACTTGGCATAATCCATAATTTAAGGCTTTATATTTCTAAATTTAGGATAAAAAAATCCTTGAATCAATTAAGTTACTTCAATGGAAGCATTAATTCTAATTTGACCGATGCCCTTATTGACACACCCATAATTTTACTAAGTGGCAATAGATAAGCAGGTAAAACTAAGCTTGTAAAAGAAGTAGTTATGAGAAAACAAATGTGAATTGACTTTGGATGATCAATTAACCAGATTATCTGCACAAGAAGACACTGAGGGCCTCACTCGTAGTATTCAGTTTGCTGTAATTGATGAAATTCATAGAGCGCCTGATTTATTGTTGGCATTTAGATTAGAAACTGCTTGATAGACCGCATTAAGTGTTGGCGCCTTACCGGTATCTCCAAGATTAATTACTTCTTGACTCCAATACCCCTCTGTCTTCCAAATAGGAGAATCTACATATAGTTCAATTGTTGGAGTTCCTAAAACTGCGGCAAGATGCGTAAGTCCAGTATCAACACCAATCACTAAACTGGCTTGTGCATTAATCACAAATGCATCCGCAATCGTAAATGCATTTGGCACTATTGCATTAGGAACTTCTTTTGCAAGCAATTCACTAATGGCTTTTTCTTTGGGATTACCCCAAGGAAAAATAATCTTCATACCTTGCTGAGATAACTCCTTCCCAAGAGCTATCCAATGTTCATTTGGCCAACACTTAGCTAATCGTGCAGTCGCATGAAAACACATTACATAGGAGCTTTGCTGAAGATCTAATGGGTTAGGTTGTGATCTAAGTTTAGAAATAAATTCGCTTGGATAAAATTGTGGTGGGCTTGTATCTCGCATGGGAACAGGAGTGCCTAGTCCACCAGCAGTTACAGCTCGAGATCTGTCAACCGCATGGTACTGAAGTGGTACCTTAACACTCTTGGTATAAAACAATCTTGCCAAGGGTTCATATCCAGAATCTTGAGTACGATTACCAATACCTGCAACAATGCAATTCTTGGTTTTTTTTGCAATTGCAGTCATGAGTGCTGACTTAACAAGTCCTTGGGTCTCAATCACAAGATCATATTCAATTTCTTGAATTTGTTTCTTTTGTAGCATCATCTCTCGAAAACCATGTGCTATGCCTTTGGTTTTCCATTCTTTACGAATCCTACGCAATCCGAGTGGAATGATTTTATCGATACCCCGAAAAACTTCAGTAGTCCGCAATGGTGTTAAGAGTTCAACGTACGCCTCCTCTACCAACCAATGTAATTGTGCTTGTGGATAACGTGCACGAATATCCCAAACGATAGGAAGATTATGTAGAACATCACCTAAAGATGAGAGTTTGACAATCAGAATATTCAATTTTGAATTCTCGTCAATATTGTCGATACAGCATCCTCAGGACTAATAGGATCAAATTTAGCTTCACGCAGCTCTTGCTTTTGCCAATCTGACCAAATCATCTCAAGGGTTGCTAGGATGCTTGATTGATCTAAAGTATGACTTAAATACGCTTGGCGCTTTTCTAAAATTTGATCAAGCTCTTGGTTACGATTGGTGACCCCCCAAACGGGTCTCGTCGTCCAATAGTAGTCATAACTTTTTGAGGGAATATATTCAGCACACCACTCATAATCGCCATGCAAGAGGAGTAATACATCCATTTTGCGCATGATTTCCATGATGCGTTCACGGCCAGTCTTACCTGTGATGGGATCGTTTTCAATACGACCCATAGCTTGAACTACATGCGCAAGACCTAATTGATCCATCGCCTCTTGAGAGGAACTATCTAAAGAAGATCCATAAACTTGAATACGTATTTTTTGCTCAGCTTCAGGATGCGCTTGAAAGAATACTTTCATAGCTTGCAAAATAGATGCTAAAGATCGATCGCTAGCAATTGATCCAAAGTGTCCCATCACTAATTGATCACCATAATGATGTTTTTCTGGAAGTGGCTCATGACACCCAGGAGGCTCAGCTCCAGGAAACACAACAAAGCCCTTGTTGCCGAGTTCAGGATTACGTAATTTTGCATAATCCAAAGCACCTTGCGTAAACCACCAAACATGGTCGGCATCTTTACAAATTAAATGCTCTAACTTCTGTAAAAAACGTTTATCTCTTGATTTACGTGGTGCAGTTCCATCATCTGCCTCATCGTCTCGAATCACCATCGGATCATGAATCTCAGCAATCCATTTTTTTCCAGTGGCTTTTTTAATCAACCAAGCAGCATAGTGCGCTGACCATGCTCCACCAGATGAATAGATACATTCAATAGATTGCTTACGAATAATCTTTTTACCTTGATAAGCAGCCGAATAAGACCAGGAAGACTGACTTGATAAGCCAATGAATAACTTTTCAATCGCAGTAAATGGCAATAATAGTAAAGAAACTAAAGGTGTAAAAACCTTATAAGCCCATCCTCGACCGTAGGTTTTAGCAACCCAATGCCGAAAATCAAAACGTAAGCCCGATGGTCCCCAAGGTAAGAGTTGGTAATGCTCTAGCTTTTCATCCTGATATCCGGTGATTGCACTCAATACTACAGGCTCAACGCCAGCAGCTAACATATAGGGGATTTTATCCGTTACGGTGAGGCTTGATGCCCTACCATCCATGTTAAAGCCATGGGAGATTAAGAGCCATTTTTTGATTGATTGATTGGTCATATCCAAATTGTAACCAAGTAAATTTTCAATACGAAAGATTCAATTTATCCATTAAGATTCATTGTATGGATGAATTTATATTATTTTGCAAATCTTTTCGTGATGATGTTTTGCGTGTAAAAAAGCTAATTGATTCGATTTGTCAATTTAATACAGACCATATCCCTTTTTATTTATCAGTTCCAGAGCAAGATCTAGAGATTTTTGATCAGTATATCGATTTTGAAAGTTTAAAAAATAGATATGCTGGAAAAATCGAAATCATCACAGATGAATCCATTGTCTTATCGCATCCTCAACACCAATTAGAACAATACTATGCGTGCAAAGGATATATTCATCAACAAGTAATTAAGGCTGAAGCTTGGCGACGTATTCCTTGTGAAGCCTATCTTTGTCTTGATTCAGATTCTTTTTTTACTAAAGCATTTTCTAGAAAAAACTTTCTCCACGAAAGCGGAACGCCTTATACAATTCTTCACGATGGTAAAGAATTACTAGATCTAAGTGAGAAACTAGGCTTTCCAAAAGTAAAAGAGTTTTTTCTAAAAGATAGTGCTTTAGTAAAAAATGAATTTGGAAGGATTGGTGATAACTATGACTTTGGTCCAGCCCCTCTTATTTGGTCCTCAAAAGTATGGCAATCACTTGAAAACCAATTTAAAGAGCGTCAAGAATCGATTTGGCAAGCATTTGAACGGGTTCCTCATGAGATCAAATGGTATGGCGAAGCCCTTCTGAGATATCAGGCTATCCAGTTGTACCCGATACTTCCCTTGTTTCATTGCTACCACTATGATTGGCAAGCAAAATATTATCAAAAATATCCAAGCGAAGTGGTCCTCTCAGACCATATCATCGGAGAAGTGGTGCAGTCGTCTTGGGAAGAAAGTCTTCGTCCAAAGTTTGCAAAAAAACCTTGGTATTCAAGAGCATGGAAGAAACTTAAGACATCCATAAAATACGCGACAAAATTTTAATTTCCATTATTTATCAATTTGCATGTCTATAATTTAACTGTTATCTTTTAGAAAAATATCTAAAAGAAACTTATTAGCAAAGCGAATAAGATTGAAT
>DAIQPR010000033.1:0-1390 GCA_036787315.1 Polynucleobacter sp.
GCGTCCAACCTTGTGATTTTTGCTCATCTTTTGTTTCTAGATACATTTTGGTGTTCAACCAACCAACCACACCTGAACCAGGAGGCCCAGCGCTGGTCCACAAGGTATCGTTTTTATCTCTAGCAAAATACACATGGTGAGTAGTAAAGCAAGTATTAATCATGCTCCACTCTTTGGTTTTAGTATCGTACATAGTCAACTGACGGGCTGACTCATTTAAGGGTACTACTTTAGCTGAAGGGTGATCTGAGCCTTTTTTACAAAAATCAGGATTGTTGCTAGGTCTAATCTTAGCCGCAAACCATAATTTGTCTCTTTGGTCCCAAATTAAATTATGGATACTGGTATGACCATCCCAAATTTTTTCATCTCCCCAATAAGCAGACTCTGCTTTTGGTAACTCGGTGGAGGAAGTATTTTTAGGATCCAAATAAGGCATCTTGATCTGACTAACCACATTCGTCTTAGGATCTAAAGTAGGTACCAAATCCGTACTTTCTTCAGGTGATCCATAAATCAAGCCATTGGCATTCAAGGTTGGATTGCGCTTGTCAGTTGAAATAGCATCATGCAAATAATATTTTGGGTCTGACCAGTTCCACATAGTGTAAACAGCATTTCTTTCAATCCCTTGTGGTCTCGAAGGTTTTGCAAAAGGAACTTCACCTTTTGCAATACGATCTGTCCAGTCAGCCAAAATGGATAAGGTTCTTTCAGGACCCATTCTGCCTAAACCTAAGGCCATGTTCGCCATTGCCTGACCAGCTTGCGTTCTATACGCCCAAGCCAACTCGGAATCACCATTTGCCTTTTTAGTGAATAATTCCGGTACTTCGCGGACACCACGAACGCCTATAGCATGGCAGGACTGGCAAGAGTTTTTCAAAGTATCCAACCAGTAATATTGCTTTTGCATCACTTCAGGAATGCCGTTGCCTTTTTCTCCAGTGCCTGGAAATTCATTAGCCTTAGGAACGTTAATCATCGAATACCAATACATTCCAGGATAGTACTGTGCAGCTGCTTTAGCAGTTGGAGCCTGAACAGCTTTAATAGTCAGTAATTGGCCGGGTTTCGCTACAGACTTTTCAGAATCAATTAATCCATAACCGCGAGCCCAAACTTGGTAATTGGCACTTGGTAACTCTGGGATTAAAAATCTACCCTTATCATCAGTAACAACAACTTTGGCAAATTTTGTTGGAAGATCATTGGTTTCAGCAATGACCCAAATACCTGCTTCTGGTCCTTTAGCACCGGTAACGGTACCACCAATATCGTTTGAACTTACCTTTACTTGCGCCGAGGCAAAACAAGAAAATAGTGAAAACACAAATGCAAAAAGAATGGATACTTGCTTCCAACTCATAAAATATCTCCAGAATTATTA
>DAIQPR010000033.1:1400-17587 GCA_036787315.1 Polynucleobacter sp.
GTAATACTTTTTAAATATTTTAAAGTTAAAACCTTAAAATACTTCTAGGTTATTACCCTTAATTTTTAGAAATAATAAATCCTAGATATCAAAAATAAGGTTGTTAAATATATGACTAAATTTCTTTATGAAAGTATTTGTGTAGTTAGACAATGAAGTTATGTTCATTGTTTTCGCTATCGTAATCCATTGGTAAGGTGGGCAGTCTCAAACTGCCCACTAATAAAGAATCCTTAGCAGAAATAGTAGTGTTTATTTACAAAGATTTTGTATCAAAATCGCTGGCATCATGACGCTCTAATAATTGCTCAGAGGGGTCTCCTGAAGTACGATTAACCATACGCCCCCTCTTAACTGCAGGTCTTTCCAGAATAGTATTTACCCATCGGTTTACATTTAGATATTCACTGGAGCCAATAAATTCTGCAGCGTCATAATGCCATCCTTTAATGAGGGCTCCATACCAAGGAAAAGCCGCCATATCTGCAATGGTGTATTTGGATCCAACAAGGTATTCATTTTCTGCTAGACGTTGGTCAAGAACATCAAGTTGACGTTTTACTTCCATCGTAAAACGATCGATTGGATATTCCATTTTGTAAGGTGCATAAGCATAAAAATGCCCAAATCCGCCACCAATATAAGGCGCACTACCCATCTGCCAAAAAAGCCAATTCATCGTTTCTGTGCGAGTAGCTAGGTCTTTTGGTAGGAAAGCATCAAATTTCTCTGCTAGATAAAGCAAAATTGATCCTGATTCGAAAACACGAATAGGTGTTGGTGTACTGCGATCAAGCAGGGCAGGAATTTTTGAATTTGGATTAATTTTTACAAAATCTGACCCAAATTGATCACCATTAACGATAGTAATTAACCAAGCATCATACTCAGCCCCAGAGTGTCCTAATTCGAGTAACTCTTCGAGCATTATTGTGACTTTTACGCCGTTTGGAGTGCCCAAGGAATATAACTGTAGTGGATGGCGACCAATAGGTAATTCTTTTTCTTCTCGCGATCCTGCTGTAGGTCGATTAATGCCTGCAAATTTTCCACCATTAGGCTTTTCCCATGTCCAGATTTTTGGTGGAGTGTATTCATTAACATCGGCCATATTTTTACCTTTTTGTACAGTTGATATTTAATGCTCGTATATTAACTGGATTATGAATTTAGTGCTTTCTAGGATCAGATAATAAAAGTGTTTTGAATGAAGTCTTATTACTATTTGAGAAAATCTGAAGATCTGCCTTGCTTAAAACTCAAGAGTAAGTTGAGAGCTTGTATTTTTTACCTTAACTTTTATATTTTTATGCTCAGATCTTCTTGCTCGAGAAGCATGTTTATCTATAACTGATTTGTTACCATCCCGAGTTTCAGATAGACCTCTTCTGTCATGTAAGCTATTTTTGGATATTTTTGTAGCCATAGCGATATCAACCAGTGGATCTGGGATATCTTTACCAACATAAATTCCAAGATTATTTTGTACTTCTTGTGTCATCTTCCAAGGCTCAAAAACCCATGTGTCTGGTATTTGACGCATGTAAGGAAGCCATTTCCTTACAAAAAGGCCTTTTTGATCATGGTCCTGTGCTTGCTTGATTGGGTTATACACCCGAGTTAAGTTGATGCCTGTAGTACCGGATTGCATTTGTAACTGACTCCAATGTATTCCGGGTTCATAGTCTAAAAACTGGGTAGCTAACCATTCTCCAACGGGTCTCCAATGCAACCAAAGTGGATAAGCTGCAACCGAAACTAACATTGCACGCATTCTAAAATTAAGCCAACCTGTTTCGCGGAGCATGACTACGCAAGCATCCACCATAGGCCAACCTGTCCTACCCTCTTTTAAAGCATTAAAGTAAGCCTCATTGAATTCATTTTCGCGCAGTCCATCATAGCCACGGTGCATATTTTGCCATTCGATTTCAGGCTCACTTTCTAGTTTTTGAATAAAGTGACAATGCCAATGTAAGCGACTTATAAAAGCGGTCAAACCAGATTTCTTTCTATAAGCATTTGGAGGAGTTTGGAGAAGTTCTTTATTCGTGGCCTGAACTACTTCCCGGAGACTCAGGCAGCCATAGCTTAGATAAACTGATAAGCGAGAACATGCATCGGGTGCGGAAAGAGGCGAGGAAATTCCGCCCCTGTAGCTGACACTTCTTTGTTTTAAAAAACTATTCAGGATTTTTAGAGCGACTGACCTTCCTCCATTTTGTCTCAAGGGGGGATTGTGTTTCAGGTGCTCGGGCGCCTGCATCATTGAAGGAGTTAAATAATGATTGGAAGAGTTAAGTATTAATGGGCTAGAAACAGGGGCTTTCCAAAATTGGATTTTTTGAATTTCCTCAATGGGAATTTCCATATGCTTTTGCCAACTAGCCTGCCATGTATTGCGGTTCTTTAACGCCCTTACAACTCCAAACTGCATATATTCAGTCCACTGAACTCCATAAGATTTACACCATTTTCGAACTTCTCGATCTCTATCGTGTGTAAATCTATTCCCAGTTTCCTCATGGGAATGGATAGCTTCAAATGGATTAGCTTGCCATATTTTAGTTAGCACATCAGTTAGTTCACCTACATGTATATCTATAGTGCTTCCGAGTAACTTTAGTTGGGCATCTAAATCCTCAAGACACTCACGAATGAACTCGAAATGTTGGAGGGAAACATCTGGCTGTTGCCAAAGCTTTGGTTCAACTACGTAAATACAACGAACTGGACCTAACTTAGCAGCATTGAAGAGAGCATTATGGTCCTCGCAGCGTAAATCACGCTTAAACCAAACCAGTTGATAGCTCATAATTGAGAAGAAGTAAAAGTCTAAAAATATTTATACTAGTTGATTTTTAGATCTCGTGTTTTATTGCAAAAGAAATATTTACTGGGATTGTGAAGTTACTTATCCATGAATATATTCATATGATGAATAGGAAAATAGATGATAACAAGCATTTACTGGTTTAGATGTGATCTGCGCTTGATAGATAATCGAGCATTCAAACAAGCTTGCCAAGAATCAGATGTCCTATTACCAATTTATATTCATCCTAATTACTTTGAAGAAAAAACTTCATGGGGTTTTTCGAGGGTAAGTGAAAATCGCAAAATATTCTTAGAAGAGTCCTTAAAGGATTTACAGAAGCAACTAAGAATGATGGGTTCGGAATTACTAGAAATCACTGGCAACCCTCTTGAGATATTTAAGGACTTACAGTCTAAGTTTGATACAAATAGAATTTACTGTGAACAAATTGAAGCACCTGAGGAATTAGAGCAGGAGGCAGTTATTAGAAAAGCAGGCTTTAACTTAAATTCTATTTGGCAGTCATCCATGTTAGACCCTTCATCTCTTCCATTCAAATTAGAGGAAATGCCAAATGTATTCACGCAATTTCGGCAGCAAGTAGAAAGATATAAATTAAAGTTTGCAAATCCAATTGACGCACCTTCAACAATCCCTCCTTTGCCAATAAATATTACAAAATTAGCTGATATCTCAACTGCATCTAACAAAGCAATATTTTCTGGGGGAGAAAGTAGAGCGCTAATGCATCTTGAACAGTATTTTGAGAGACGCCTACCCGATACATATAAGAAAACGCGTAATCAACTAATTGGTATGGATTATTCGAGTAAGTTCTCACCTTGGTTAGCGCTAGGATGCTTTTCGGCAAGATTCATTACAAAAAAATTAACTGAATACGAGAATTTATATGGTGCAAATGATGGCACATATTGGCTTTGGTTTGAGCTACTTTGGCGAGACTACTTTCGCTTTCTACATTTTAAATTTGGAAAGAAACTCTATCACGCTAGAGGTCTGGGTAATGAGCCCAAAAATCAGTTCGATGAAAAAAAATTCAATCAATGGGTAAAAGGAAATACTGGAGAGTCATTAATAGATGCAGGTATGCGTGAATTACAGGCCACAGGCTATATATCTAATCGTATGCGACAAATAGTTGCAAGCTATTGGATTTACGACATGCAAGGCGATTGGCAAGCTGGTGCTGCTTGGTTTGAAACCCAGCTAATTGATTATGATGTTTATAGCAATCAAGGTAATTGGTTATATATTGCTGGAAAAGGAACTGATCCCAGAGGGGGAAGACCAATGAATTTGCAAAAGCAAACTCAAGAGCATGATCCTGAGGGTGAGTATCGAAAAATTTGGCTGGGTTAGCCCATATTATTTTCCTAAAGAGAAGATGCAAGTTTAAAAATTAAAGTAAGCATCAACTTTTTGGGCATAAATGAATAAATATTCAGGTAATATATTGTTAATAATCTCTCTTTTATAGAATTTTCTTTTTATGACAAGAGTGAAATTATCAAAGAAAACCTTATTTCAAATAGAAGAGGGGATCACATGAAACTAAACGTAAATGGCAAACAAGTTGACTTCGATGGAGATGAAGACACTCCGTTGTTATGGGTTCTTAGAGATCACCTTAATATTACAACCCCTAAATTTGGATGTGGAGCAGGTTTGTGTGGCGCTTGTACAGTTCATTTACAAGGTCAAGCAATTCGTTCATGTTCCACCCCAGCGAGTGCTGCTATAGGTAAAAAAATTACTACCTTAGAAGGATTGCCAGCGAATATTGCAAAGCCAATCCAAGAGGCTTGGATTGCAGAGGAAGTTCCTCAATGTGGTTATTGCCAATGTGGTCAGATTATGTCTGCAGCTGCATTATTAAGTAGTAATAAAAATCCAAATGATGAGCAAATAACGAATGCAATGGATGGAAATATCTGTCGATGCGGCACTTACTCCAGAATTCGCAAAGCTATCAAGCGTGCTGCAAAGAGCGTAGCTTAATTAAAAAAATCTAGGAGAACAATATGGATCGTCGCTCATTTATTAAGTCATCTAGTTTAGTTGGCTCTACTTTAGTCATAGGTTTTTCAACTGTTAATCAAGAAGTCTCAGCTAACCCCTCCGAATTAAGCAACCCTTGGCTTACCATCCATGCTGATAATACAGTTAATGTATTAAGTGCCAGGTC
Organism: Polynucleobacter sp.; assembly: GCA_036787315.1. GTDB lineage: Bacteria > Pseudomonadota > Gammaproteobacteria > Burkholderiales > Burkholderiaceae > Polynucleobacter. Next base: position 6,425 of record DAIQPR010000033.1, read on the forward strand.
AGAAATGGGGCAGGACGTATACACCACGATGGTGATGCTGATTGCTGAAGAATTAGATTATCCAATTCAAAAAATCAAAGTAGATATAGCACCAACAGACCCTAAGTTCTATATCAATGAACTCTTAGGTGGACAAATTACAGGTGGTTCAACATCTGTAAGAGAAGCTTGGAAAAAATTGCGTGTGGTTGGAGCAAGTGCAAAAGAATTATTAGTTGCTGCAGCAGCTCAAAAGTGGAATGTCGACCCTAAAGATTGTTCTGCGAGCAATGGTGTTGTTACTTGTAAAGGAAAAAGTGCTACTTATGGAGAATTAGCTGGTTTGGCTTCAACGATTAAGCCAAGTGGCAATCCAAAGCTTAAAGATCCAAGTCAATATAAATACATTGGTAAACCTGTAGCCCGTCTTGACACACCAGCTAAAGTTAGAGGAACAGCAAAATTCGGTATAGATGTTCGTCAACCTAATATGCTAGTTGCTTCGCTAGCACAATGTCCTGTCATTGGTGGAAAAGTTAAAAGTTTTGATGACTCCAAAGCTCGAGCTGTAAAAGGCGTAGATTCTATTGTTCAAATTCCTGACGGAATAGCTGTTTTAGCAAAAGATTTTTATACAGCTAAGAAAGCGCGTGACTTAATTCAGATTCAATGGGATATTCCGAATAACCCAGCTATGGTTAATATGTCTTCCATTGAAGAAAGTCATCGTAAAGCGAGCACTGCAAAAGGGGCTGTTGTTGGAAAGCAGGGTAATTTTGAAGATCCAATTCAAGGCACTGCAAAGCAGTTAACTGCGGAATATAAAATGCCTTATGCTGCACACGCAACTCTTGAGCCAGTTAATTGTGCTGCAAGTGTAGCGAATGGTGAATGCCATGTTTGGGGACCAATTCAGTTCCAACAAGGAGCTACAGGTGCGGCGGTTGCAGCCTCTGGATTGCCTGAGTCCCAAGTTCATATTCATACTACATTTTTAGGTGGTGGATATGGCCGAAAGTTAGAACTTGATTTTATTAGTCAAGCCGTTGCAATATCTAAAGCATCTGGAAAACCTGTCCATCTTATTTGGACGCGTGAAGATGATATGACACATGATTTTTATAGGCCATTTAGCTTACATCAACTCTCAGGTGGATTAGATAGTTCAGGCAAGTTAGTAGGACTTTCGTCTAAGATGACTTCTCAGTCAGTAACAGCAAGAGCATTTCCACCATTTGTTGTTAATGGTAATGATCCATTTATGAATGAAGGTTCTGCAAATCTTACTTATGATATTAAGAATTGGCGTGCTGAAAACGTTATTCATGACCCAGGTACAAGGGTGGGTTATTGGCGAGCTGTAAGTAATAACTTGAATACTTTTGCTATCGAGAGTTTTATTGATGAATTAGCAAAAGAAGCAGGAAAAGATCCAGTTAAATTTAGATTGGAAATGCTTGATAAGCAACCTCGTGCACAAAAAGTTTTAAAAGCAGCAACTGAAAAAGCGGGTTGGGGACTAAAGCGCTCCAACAATCATTTCTTAGGCGTTGCTCAGACTGAGTGTTATGGAGCTTATATTGCTGTCGTTGCTGAAGTTTCAATGAATGGTGATATTCCCAAGGTTCATAAATTAACTTGTGCAGTTGATCCTGGAATTGCGATTCGTCCAGACCAAGTCAAAGCGCAGATTGAGAGTGGTTTACTTCTAGGCTATTCAACAGCCATGAAAAATAAAATTACCTTTAATAATGGTGCGGTAGAGCAATCCAACTTTAATAATTACCCATTACTTCGTATGTCTGAGACTCCTCAGATCGATATCACAATATTGGCTAGTGGTGATGCACCTTCCGGGATGGGGGAGGTTGGAGTTCCATTGGCAGCCCCAGCGATTGCAAATGCTATTGCATCCGCAACAGGAAAGCGAATCAGATCTTTGCCTTTCTTAGTGTAAGCATTTGTTTTATCTGCAGAAAACCCTCGCTATGTTAGTGAGGGTTTTTTCTTTTGCGGACTGCGTAATGTTTATTCCTCTAATACGATTGATAATGCGATTCAACAAATAACAATGAATCTTTTTATTCACTGAAAGCTTGCCAACAACTTACTTGAGATACATCCGTCCTAGTTATTTTTGGAGATTCTTGTAAGCACTTATCTATCTTGACTTTGCACCTAGGGGCAAAAGAGCATCCTTTAGAATTAATACCTAATACTGGAGGTGATCCATTAATTGAGAGTAATTTTTCACCCTTGTTATGCATTGTCACGTTTGAAGCCATTAACCCTTGAGAATATGGGTGAAGAGGTCTGTTAATAAAATTTTGTGTACTTGTTTTTTCGACAATGGTACCCCCATACATAACAGCAATTTGATCGCTAATCTCAATAGCTGCACCAATATCATGTGTTACAAAAATCATTGCCATATTAAGTTCTTTTTGCAAATCTCTAAGTAGTAAAAGTATTTGCATTTGCACTGTCGCATCAAGAGCAGTAGTAGGTTCATCAGCCAATAATAATTTGGGATTGCAAGATAAGGATAGCGCAATCATTGCACGCTGTTTCATACCACCAGATAGTTCATGAGGATAAGCTGATAAGCGCTGCTTTGCTTGAGGAATTTTTACCATATTTAATAATTCAAGGGCTCGCTGCCTTGCGTCTTGATGGCTAAGCGTTTCATGTGCCAAAATCATTTCGATGATTTGTTGGCCGATAGTGTAAACAGGATCAAATGCAGTCCCTGCTTCCTGAAAAACCATTGAAACATCTTTACCTCTGTATGATTGAAGTTCTTTTGGACTTAGATTTAATATAGATTTACCCTGAAAAAGAATGTCTCCACTTAGATTGATTGTGCTTTGTTTATAAAGCCGCATTAAGGTTCTAAGTGTTACGCTCTTTCCAGAGCCAGACTCTCCAAGAAGAACTAAAGACTCTCCAGAGTTGAGTTCAAAATTTAACTCATTAAGCGCCTGAATCCTTTTAGAACCGACAAAATCTAAATTTAAATTTTCAACCTTTAAAAGTGGAGATTTCATTATTAATCTTTCAAATGATGATGACATGAAACCCAATGGTCTGTTATCGGATCTATATTTTTAAGTTTAGGTTCATCTTCGCAAGCTGAATTAGCATGCGCGCAACGGGATTTAAAACTACAACCCTTAGGTAAATGAATTGGACTAGGTGGATCACCCATTATTGGCACTTGAATCTTTCTTTTAGCTGGGTCCATAGCTGGTTGAGCTAAAAGTAATACTTTTGTATAAGGGTGAGCTGTTTGATTAAAAATACGATCAACCGTTCCCACCTCAACTACTTTTCCTAAATACATAACTAGAACTCGATCACTCATATAATGAACCACATTTAAATCATGTGAGATGAATAAATAGGTGAGATTTTCTTCTTTTTTTAGGTCTATTAATAAATTTAACACTTGAGCTTGCACAGATTTATCTAGCGCTGCGACAGCCTCATCCAAAAGTAGAAGTCTTGGTGAAAAAGATAAAGCTCGTGCAATATTTGCTCTTTGTCGCTGCCCACCAGAAAGCTCATGCGGGTAGCGATAACCAAATTGATTAGCATCCAATCCAACACGATTCAATAAATTGGCCGCTAGTTCTTTAGCATCCTCAGATTTCATTCCATGAATCATGGGACCATATGCTATTGATGAAAGAATATTTAGTCGAGGATTCAATGAAGAATATGAATCCTGGAATACCATTTGTAAATTCTTTTTTAATGTTTTTAATGGAATGCCACGAAGCTCATTGATGCCTTGGCCATCAAAAATCATTGAGCCAGAAGTTGGTTTGATTAAATTCGAAAGTAATTTAGCAAGGGTTGATTTACCACATCCAGACTCTCCAACAATACCTAAAGTTTCACCTTTATTAATACTAAAGCTAACTCCATTAACGGCATGCACATAGTCTTTTTTTGACGAGAAAATGGAGCCATTAATAGGAAATAATTTCCTTAACTCATTAACTATAAGAAGTGCTTGTGCAGGACCACCCACATCAGAATCTTGAACTAGTGATTTATCAATTAAGCTCATTTTTTGATATCCATAGCTGTATTAAAGCAATCTGAGAGTAGATTAAAAGATATAGAAGTAATAAAAATAAATAAGCCTGGTAAAACTGCTAAACCCGGATGAGTATAGAGTGCAGGACGAAGCGTATTTAACATCAGACCCCATTCAGGTTCTGGAGGTTTAATACCAAGACCTAGAAAAGATAATCCTGAACCAAGAATCATACTGACACTAAAAAGGCTAGTTGTATAAACAAACACAGGGCCAATAATATTAGGAAAAACATGAACTCGAATAATTGAGTATGTGCTAGCACCACTCATTTTTGCGGCTGAGACAAAGTCTAGTTGGCGCACTTGAGTTGTTGAACTTTCACATACACGAACAATTTGAGGAATAAAAACAATCGTTAATGCTAGAAGACTATTTACAATTCCCGGGCCTAAGGCACCAGATATTGAAACGGCTAGAAGTACAGATGGAAATGCATAAAAAACATCCATCGTACGCATAATAAGCATATTAATTTTTCCACCCATAAAGCCTGCGATTAGACCGATACAGGAGCCAATAATAAAAGCCAATATTACTGGTGCCATTCCCAACAGAATAGAAATTCTTCCTCCATAGATAAGTCTAGTCAACATATCTCTTCCAAGCTCATCTGTGCCTAATAAGTGACCACTTGTTAGAACAGGATTTAAACGGTTTAACATAGCACCGCGATAGGGATCTGTAGATAGTATAAGTGGCGCAAAAAATGCACTTAACAGAATGACTGTTAATAATCCCCCACTAAGCCACGCTATTTTATTTTTACTAAGCTTTCTGAATACATGTGTCCAATATGATGGATGGTCAATCATGATTAACACCCCTTCGCATTCTTGGGTCAATTAATGATTGAATAACATCTACCAATAAATTTAAGATTACAAATATTAAACATAGAACAAGAACAATGCCTTGCAATAATGGGATATCTCTTTGGAAGATTGAAATATTTAATAAATATCCAGTACCAGGCCATGAGAAAACTGTTTCAACGAGAATTGATCCCCCCATGAGGTAGCCAATTTGTAGTCCACCGACAGCTAAAACAGTAGGAAGGGCATTTTTTGCTATGTGTTTAAAAATCGTGAATTGACTTAAGCCACGTGCTTGAAGTGCGACAACAAATTCTTTTGAAATCATTTCAGCAACTAGAGACTTCACTGTACGAGTAATAATTCCAGTAGGAATTACTGAAAGAGTTAGCGCTGGAAGAATCATGAACTTTAAATGTTCAAAATCAAACGCAAAAGGACTACTACTTGCTCCCATTGAGGGTAACCACCCCAACCAAACAGAGAATAAGATAGTGAGTAAAAGTCCAAGCCAATAGTGGGGAATACTTACGCCAATTAAGGAAACAAAGGTTGAAATTTTATCAATAAAAGTATCTTGATATAGACCGCCTAAACTTCCTAACAGACAGCCTAAAGAAATTCCGATGAAGCTTGCAATTAGAGCAAGGCAAACAGTATTACGAAGAGATGTCCCTAACTCACTCAAAACAGGTCTACCAGATGCGATTGATACACCAAGGTCCCCATGCACTGCTCTAGCAACCCATTTGAAGTATTGAATTGGCAAAGGCTGATCAAGACCATATTGAGTTTTAAGTGATTTGATAATCTCCTCAGGAGCATCAGAGGGCGCGATGGCGCTGATGGGGTCTCCAGGAGCAAGATAAACTAAACTAAAGGTAATTGCAGAAACGCTTAATGCAATCGGAATCGAGTAAATTAAGCGTTTCAGTACATATAAAAACATATATTACATTTTGATTGTGGTTAAATCTTGAAACCAATGCTGTGCTTGTGTATATGATTTAACTTTTGGAGAGAGTGCATGTGGATTTGTATCATGCACAACCCAAATCATTAGAGCATCGTTCACCATCGCCTCATGTACTTTTGCTAGTAGCTTATCTTGTGCTTTGGTATCGTAAGTAGATTTAATCTTTGCAATATAACCATCAACGATAGGATTACTGTATCCTCCCCAGTTAACACCATTAGGTGCTATGTAATGACTATCCATGAATCTTGTAAGTGCGTAAAAGGGGTCAGCGGTAACGTAACCTAAATTAATCGCAGTAATATCTTTACCTGCATTAATTGGGTCTAATGAGCCTTTGCGCCAATGGAGATATAGGTTTTCTAATTCAACTGTTTCAAACTCTATATCGATTCCAATTTCAGCTAAACTTTGCTGCATAAACTCGTTCATGGGTAAAGATAACATCTGCCCGGTTCCTCCTTGAGCAATAATAACTTTAGCTTTCAATGGACGATCTTTTGAGTAACCAGCTTGAGCCATTAGTGCCTTAGCCTTCGGTAGATCATATTTAATTAGAAAATTTGGAGTTCCAAACCATGGATTTGTGGGATCTAATTGCCCTTTGGCAGGGATCGCAAGACCATTCATCAACTTTACAATTGCATCTCGATCTATAGCAAGATTTGCTGCTTGACGAACTCGAATATCTCTCCATGGAGAACCTGGATTAGTACTAAAGTGATAAGGCCAAACGTGAGGGGTTACGTTTTGAACAATCTTAAAGCCGTTAGATTTAAGTTTGTCAACGGCATCTGGCGGTGGTGTTTCAATCATGTCTACTTGCCCAGAAATTAATGCGTTTACTCTGGTAACAGTATCTGGAATAGGTATCAACACAACTCGATCGGTTTGAGCTAAACGGGACTTATCCCAGTAAGTACTATTTTTAACCAGTTCAGCTCTTTCTCTTGGAACAAGCTTATCTAGTTTGAAAGGCCCTGTTCCCGATGGAGTGGATGCAAACTTTACCCAATCTTTTCCTACTTTTTCAAATTGAGTAGGGCTTGAAATTAAAAACCAGGGTAACTGGTATGGAAAGAGTGCATCTTCGCTTTTGGTATAAATTGCAACTGTTGAGTCATCAATTTTGGAGTAAGAGGCAATTGATGGAATTCTTGGTTTAACTTGAGCAGCTTGCTTAGAGTCAAATTGTGGGGACTTATCATTCAGAACTTTATCCAGATTCCAGATAACTGCATCTGCATTAAAGCTTGAGCCGTCATGAAATTTGACACCTTTACGAAGTGTAAAAATCCATTTATTTTTGTCTGAGGCATCAACTTTCCACGCAGTAGCCAAACCCGGTATGAGTTTTCCAGGACGATTAGATATGTTAGATTCCCAAGCAATTAAAGGATCGTAGATGGTATGACCGGTAAATTGATAAGCTCCTGCTCCCCGGTCAGGTTGACCCGTTGTAAGGGGGATATCAGCCATAGAAATGCCGTATTTAACCACTGTCTCAGCTTTAGATAATGGGTTTAAAGTCAAACCCAAAAGTAGTGCAATACTTAATAATGATTTGTTAAGAATTTTTTTCTGCATATATAACCCCATTAGAAAAATTAGATGAACCAATTTTGACTAATTTGAAATTTTGAAAAAATTCTTAAGTATCTAGAATGGTGAATTCATCGAAAATAAATATAAAAATGCACAAACTATGTGCATGATTCATTTGCTAACATTATCAAAATGGAAAAATATTTAAAGTTAAATACATTGTTTAGTTTATAGGTAGAGATTTTGATTAACACGATTAGAGCAAGTCGCGCTATGGCGACTGCGCCTCATCATTTGGCGAGTCAATCAGCATTAAATGTTATGCGCCAGGGAGGAAATGCTATTGAATCAATGGTTGCAGCAGCCTCAACAATATCTGTTGTATATCCCCACATGAATAGTATTGGGGGCGATGGATTTTGGTTGATCGTAAAACCTGATGGTGAAGTTTTAGCTATTGATGCATGCGGGAGGGCTTCTAAGAATATCGATGCAAATTTTTATTTAGACAAAGGGTTAAGCAAGATTCCATTTCGTGGACCTTTAGCCGCCAATACTGTTGCAGGAACAATTGCTGGATGGGCTAAAGCTTTAGAAATTTCTAAATCACTTGGAGGAAAAAAATCGCTTAATGAACTGCTTGGCGATGCCATTTATCATGCTGAAAATGGGATATTGGTCACTGGAGGTCAAGAATCAATTACTCAGCAAAAATTAAGCGAATTAAAAGATATCTATGGCTTCTCTCAAACTTTCCTAGTAAATGGAAATTCTCCCAAGGAAGGGTCAACATTAAAAAATCCCGCTCTTGCTAAAACCTTTAAGGCGCTGGTTGCAAATGGGCTAGACGATTTTTATAGGGGAGAGCTTGCTAATTTAATTGCTAAAGAGTTACAAGATGTTGGTTCCCCAATTAATTTGATAGATTTAAATCATTTTGAGGCGATTGTCACAAAGCCTTTACAAATAGAGCATAGTCTAGGCACCTTATACAATACACAACCTCCTACTCAAGGTTTGGTATCGTTAATAATTTTGGGTTTACTAGATCGTACTGATTTAAAGTCGAGGATGGTTAATTCAGCTGACCATGTTCATTTGGTAGTTGAGGCTACTAAACTTGCTTTTCGAATCAGAGACAGTCAAATCACTGATCCAAGCTATATGAAATGCGATCCTCAAGATTTTTTAAAGAGTGATTTTTTAGATAATTTACACAAGGAAATTTATCTGAATAAAGCTGCACCCTGGGGCATTGGGAAAGGGCCTGGTGATACTGTTTGGATGGGAACTTGTGATTCTACTGGACTGAGTGTATCTTTCATTCAAAGTATTTATCATGAATATGGAAGCGGAATTGTTTTGCCAAGCACTGGAATTAATTGGCAAAACCGAGGAGCATCCTTTAGCCTTGATTCTAACCATATAAATTATTTAGTTCCAGGAAAAAAACCATTTCATACTCTTAATCCAGCCGCTGCTAGATTTAAAGATGGAAGAACAATGGTTTATGGAAATATGGGCGGTGATGGTCAACCTCAAAGTCAGGCCGCTGTATTTACTCGCTATGCAGTATTTAATAGACCTTTGCAAGAATCTGTATCAGCTCCAAGATGGTTGCTTGGGAGAACATGGGGACAAAGTTCAGATTCTCTTAAATTAGAGTCAAGGTTCGAAGAAAAAATCATAAAAGATTTACAAAATCGAGGACATGAAACAGAAGTTATGCAAGCTTTTGACTCTGTATTAGGTCACGCTGGAGCAATAGTGAGGCATCCGGATTCTTCACTCGAGGGAGCAACTGATCCCCGTGCAGATGGAGTAGTTGCTGCTTTTTGATTTTATTTAAAAGTTCAAGAAAATCATTATTAATGTGTAAATGTTTTTACTTTTACTAAGTAGGTTAATAATCATTTAAAAAATAGGATACATATGGGTGAGTACTATAACGAATCAAGAACAGTTCTTGAGAAAATAAATGATTTGCCTGTTAGCCGATTAGCTGAATACCAAAGTGACGTTCATAATTGAAGTTTGAGTTTGCTGCCAACCCAAACAATCCAAAAAATAACATTTTGATAGACATGATTGTTGGCATAGCTGGACAATTAAATTTGTACCATAACCTGAAACAACTGAATCTACTACATCAATGTCCAAAAGTTTCGTATACAAGCCAGGGACATTAGATATCTGAGATTGATCATCATATGCAAGAATTTCAACCTTTCTACCTAAAAGAACACCCTTTTGATTAATATCCTCTACTGCAATTTGCATAGAAACTAAAGCAGCCTTACCACTAGCTGATGGACCAGTTAAAGCCACCCCCATTCCAATTTGAATTGGTGGCTTTTCTTGTGCCTGGACTTGACTACCCAAACTAAATATAGTTAAACAACTTAGAACGAAAAACGTTTAAAAGTATTGATTAACATATCTCACCTTTAATTTAGAGTACTAAATTTCGAATAAAGATTACTCGCTTGGGTTATTAAAAAAGTAAATACTCCTATTTCAATACCAATGGATTAATCGGTGATCCAACTGCTCCTGTAATTGGCAAGCTTGGAGCGGTAAAAAGAAACTCATAAACCCCATCTTCCAAACAATCATCAGCTAGTTCTTTAAGGTTAAAAATTTCCCCCATAGTAATACCCATCATAGGAATCACAATCCAATGCCAAGGTTGCATAGCATCTGTAGTTTCATTTGGTCTTACTTCACATCCCCAAGTATCCATGCAAATAGCGGCAATTTCTTTTTGATGAATCCATGCTGCAGTTTCGAGACGCAAACCTGGTGCATCACCGGCAGCATAACTACCCCAATCTCCTCTAGCTAAACAATTTTCCATTTGTCCGGTACGAACAATCACAAAATCACCGCGTTTAATTTCTACACCTTGTGCTTTTGCTGTGTTCTCTAAATCCTCATTACTAATTCCGTAGCCATCTTCTAAGTAGTCTCCACCTTTGTATCTAGCCACGTCTAATAAAACTCCTCTACCAATCATCTTATCCCTGGTTTTTTCGATACCATTTTTTTTAGCTCCAGAGGAATCTACCAAAGCAGCATCGTAACCATTCCACATCTTATCGCCATAAAAAACATGACCTAAAGCATCCCATTGTGTGCCGCATTGCAATGGCATTGAGACCATATCATCTGCATATCGGATACCCATTGCATCTTGATTACCAGATATAGCATCTGTTCCTGTAGCAAGCATGGTATGAATTGGATTAAAACGTCCCCCCCAGCCAGTTTTCTGTGGTCCTTGAGAATTAAAATCTAAACCTAGAGAAATAGCTTTTCCTTTTTTGATGAGTTGGCCGGCAGCTTTCAATTCTTCTGGGCCAACAAAATTTAATGTTCCTAGTTCATCATCTGCCCCCCAGCGACCCCAATTACAAATTTGTTTACCCAATTTAGCAATATCCGCTTGAGTTAAATTTCTTTCAACATGGTTTGCAGGTACTTTTTTTAATTCTTTATTTTGATTCATTCGTAAGTCTCCTTTATAAATTTTTCGAAAGTGATTAATTAGTCATTCAAAATGAACGTGCTTTTTTTTATATTGAAAATCCAGCAAAACAAATTGAATTAGCAAATTAAACTTGCATGCCTCTTTTTTATATTTACTATTTTTTACAAAAGATTTAAAAATAAAACATGTTTAAATCTTTTTAATTATGTATGAGGATTCTTCAAAAAAGAAATATGTAATACCCTAGATTAAG
>DAIQPR010000198.1:0-3813 GCA_036787315.1 Polynucleobacter sp.
CTCTAGCAATTACTTCAAGCCAAAGATTAGCGGACTATCCAACGGTTCCAACATTTAGTGAGTTGGGTTACCCATCATTGACGACCTATAATTGGTCTGGATTATCAGGCCCTGCTGGTATGAGCCCTCAGATTGTAAATAGGATCAACGAAGAGGTCATAAAAGCTCTTCGTGAGAAGGATTCTAAAGAGCAATTAGGGAGTGAAGGAATTTCTGATGTAGTAGAAATGTCGCCTGAAGCCTTTACAGCATTTTTTCAAAAAGAGATCTTACTTTGGGCACCAATTGCAAAGTCGATTAACACCAAATTAGGGAACTAAACATGCTCGATATTCGAACCAAAGGATTTTTTATGCGTGTTAAAGAACATTCTATGAATCAACGAAATCTTCGATACAACGATTCTTTAATACTACTCCTAGGACTTCTTTGCTTACCAATGAATTCCTATGCTCAAGCTAATACTGACACGATCAAAATGATTGTTATTACTGCTGCGGGTGGAGCTGCAGATCAAGCAGCAAGAATAGTTTCTGAGAGGCTTGGCCCTGCAATCAATAAAAGTATTGTTGTTGAAAACAAGCCTGGTGCAGGGGGTAACATCGCATCAAAATTCGTGGCGAGTTCAAAGCCCGATGGTTATACATTTCTTATGACCTCTAATAACCATACGATTAATCCATTTATCTATAAAGATGCTGGATATTCGACAACAGTGGATTTATTGCCAGTCGTTCAAGTTGCTAGGGGACCAACTGTTATTGCTGTTAATCCACAAACTCCTATAAATACAATGAAAGAATTAGTGGCAAGTTCTCTTGTAAAACCTATTAGTTACGGATCAATAGGTGTTGGAAGCGCCGCTCATTTAGTTGGTGAGTGTTTAAAGCCAGTTACGGGAGCAAAATTTGAGCATGTTCCTTATAAGGGAGGGGCACCTGCAGTATTTGATGCAGTCGCTGGACATATCCCTCTCGTGATGTCTTCCTTAGCATCGTTGGGACCTTATATTAAGTCAGGTAAATTGAGGGCTATTGCAGTTTCTTCAGCAGAAAGATGGCCTGGATATGCGGATATCCCGACTTTGAATGAATTAGGAATGGGAGAATGTACTTACGATATTTGGTTGGGGATTGTTGCTCCGAAAGGCACTCCATCAGCTATCGTACAAAACATGAATCGTGAAGTAAGCGCAATCTTAAAGACAAAAGAAACACAAGAAAAAATATTAGGAATGGGGTATATGCCGGTAGGTAATACTGTCAAAGAGTTTGAAGATATGGTTCAAAATGATATTAATAAAACTTCAAAAATGATCAAAAGCATGAATGTACAAGTTGAATAAAAAAGAGGATAGAAGAGATGAAAAATAATTGGGTATGGCCAGAGAATAAAAAAATTGCAGTCGTTTTTAATGTGTGTTTGGAAGCCTGGTCAGATGGAAAAGCACCTGGAATAAGTCCAATGGGAAATCCTTTGCCGGCTGGTTATTTAGATAATATGGCAATTTCTTGGGCATCATATGGCCCTAAAAAAGGTATTTATCGTATTTTGGATGGCTTTGCTAAACATGGTGCAAAATCAAGCATGATGGTCAATGGCATTATTGCTGAGAGACATCCTGAAGCTGTTAAAGCTATTGCAGATGGTGGGCATGAGATTCTTTCGCACTCCTATTCGATGGATGTTATTCCAGTAATGTTGTCTGAAGAAGACGAGAAAAAGAATATTGATCGCTGCACAAAATTATTAAGTGAAGCGGCTGGCAAGCCAATTAAAGGTTGGTTAAGTCCTAGAGGAACGCCTAGCGCACACTCAGCAAAGTTTTTAGCTCAGGCGGGATATACATGGCATGGTGATGTATTTGATTCAGATCTTCCTTATGTCCAAGAATTTGATGGAAAGAAAATTGTTGCGATTCCATTAGGAACGGATGTGAATGATATGCCTTTCATGAAATTTGGTAATCCTCCAGAGTTGATGTTGCAATCATTTTTACAAAATCTCGAAATTGCTAGAGAGCAAGATGAGGTTTGTATTATTGATGTGACGAGCCACGCACATATTTTTGGCCGTCCTAGAGGTGCTTATTATTATGAAAAAATTATTCAAGCTGCAGCTAGTGCACAAGATGTTTGGATTGGCACTCGTCTAGAAATCGCCCAACACGTTCTTGCAAATTCATAATGAAAAAATCCAACTCTCTTGACTTAAGAGTATGGCTTGAGCATATTCAGCAGCTCGGTGAGATGGAGGTTTGTAGTGGCGCCAATGTGGATTTAGAGATTGGCGCTGTTAGTCAGCTTAATGTTAAGAAGCAAGATCATAGCGCACTCTTATTTGATGATATTGTTGGTTATCAAAATGGACAACGGGTTTTAACCTGCTCTACAGGGAGTAAAAAAAGATTAGCAAGTATATTGAGACTTCCAAGTCCTGATTCCCATCAAGCGCTTATAGAGTCATTGAGGGATAAGCCAGCGCAGTGGCAAGCTACTGCTGATCAATATCCTCCCGTTACTGTTCAAGATGGACCTGTTTTAGAAAATGTCATGATTGGTAAAGATGTTGACCTTCATCAATTTCCAGCAGTGTTATGGAATTCGAACGATGGTGGGCGGTATATAGGAACCGGATGTTCAGTTGTGACAAAAGATTTAGACTCTGGTTGGGTAAATGTGGGAACTTATCGTGTTATGTTGCATGATAAAAATCGTGTAGGTCTGATGATTATTCCAGGAAAGCATGGTCACATTCAACATAGTAAATACATCGAGGCTAAAAAACCTTTTCCAGTAGTTATTGTATTAGGTGCTGACCCATTGAGTTACTTAATATCAGGTATTGAGATTCCATTTGAGGTTTCTGAATACAACTATATGGGGGCAATCTTAGGTGAGCCTATATCCGTTATTCAAGGTGATATTACAGGTTTACCGTTCCCTAGCGCTTCTGAAATTGTTTTAGAAGGGTGGGTCTATCCTAACGATCAGTTACCTGAAGGACCTTTTGGTGAATTTTTAGGATATTACACATCAGAGGCTTCATTGGCTTCTGTGGTAACTGTCGAGAAAGTATATTTCAGAAATCAACCCATTCTTTTAGGTAGCCCCCCATCAAAGCCCCCGAATGATTATTCATATTCAAAATCGGTGATGCGTTCTGCTTTGTTATTTAATTCAATAGTTGCCTCTGGTGTGCCGAATGTTAAAAGTGTTTGGGCTCATGAGATAGGTGGATCTCGAATGTTTAATGTGATTTCGATTAAACAAAAATATGCTGGACATTCAAGACAGGCTGGACATATTTTAAGTCAGTGTGGTGTTGGTGCTTATATGTCAAGATACTCTATTGTTGTGGATGAAGATATTGATCCTGCAAATTTAAATGAGGTGATGTGGGCAGTTGCTACTCGTTCAGACCCTATAAGAGATATTGACTTCATACAACGAGGCGTTGGGTCTCAAAGTGACCCTTTAAGTATTGCAAATCAATCTAAGGCACCATTTGCTTCGAAAGCTATTATTGATGCGTGTCGTCCTTTTGAGCATTTAAAAGATTTTCCAGAGGTAGTTGATGTAAGTAAAGATTTGGAAGATTTAGTTAAGAAGAAGTGGCCAAATTTATTTTAATAATATGAAGTGGAGTAACAAGAATGCCAGCATATTTAGTGTCATTAATTACAGTAACAAACCCTGAAAAATTTAAAGAGTATGCAAGTTTAACTGCAGCAGCTACTGAAAAATATAATGCTAAGTTTGTTACGCGAGGTGGGGGCTTAGAAGTTGTAGAAGGCTCTATGCCTCATTCAAG
>DAIQPR010000199.1:0-3809 GCA_036787315.1 Polynucleobacter sp.
CCGGTGATTTAGCTAGCTGGCATACAGGTGAGCCAGATGCAATCCCGGCTGTAGGTGGGGCAATGGATTTAGCTGTTGGAGCAAAAAAGACTTTTGTCATGATGGAACACCTAACAAAAGACGGAAAAAGTAAACTTGTCGAAAAATGCACCTATCCCTTAACTGGCTTAGGATGCGTTGCTATGGTTTTCACAGATTTAGGTATTTTTGAAATTACTCCATTAGGGTTTCTTGTAAAAGAACTATTTAACAACATGAGCTTTGAAGCTGTTCAAGCTGTAACCCAAGCTCCATTAATTAAAGGAAATTAGAATGTCGAACGCAATACCTGTCGCTTATATTTGTGACGCAATTAGAACACCAATTGGTAGGTATGGTGGGATACTGTCTAGTATTCGAACTGATGATTTAGGAGCAATTCCTATTAAGGCTTTGATGGCTCGTAATCCAACTGTTGATTGGACGAAAGTTGATGAAGTGATTTATGGCAATGCCAATCAAGCGGGTGAAGATAATCGTAACGTTGCACACATGAGTTCATTGTTAGCTGGATTGCCAGTAGATGTACCAGGATCTACTGTAAATAGATTATGTGGATCTGGAATGGATGCTATTGGCGTAGTTGCACGCGCAATTGCTTCAGGACAAATTCATTTAGGTATTGCAGGTGGGGTTGAGAGCATGAGCCGAGCACCTTTTGTGATGCCTAAAGCAGATGTTGCTTTTTCTCGGTCGAATGCTGTCTACGATACAACCATAGGATGGCGTTTTGTAAATCCTATGATGAAAAAAATGTATGGTGTGGATTCAATGCCTGAGACTGCTCAAAACGTTGCGGATGACTTTGGAATATCTAGAGAAGATCAGGATTTATTTGCCCTAAGAAGTCAAGAGAAAGCGTTAATTGCTCAAAATAATGGTCGTCTTGGTAAAGAAATTACTCCAGTAAATTTAACATCTAAAAAGGGTGAGGTTTTTACAATTCTGTTAGATGAGCATCCTCGTTCGACGACAATTGAAGCACTTCAAAAGTTAAAGCCAATTGTTCGCCCTGACGGAAGTGTTACAGCTGGAAACTCCTCTGGTGTGAATGATGGGGCATGTGCTTTGTTAATTGCTTCAGAAAAAGCAATCCAAGAACACCAATTAAAACCAAGGGCAAAAATTTTAGGAATGGCTACTGCAGGTGTTCCTCCTAGAATTATGGGCATAGGGCCTGCTCCTGCTAGCAAAAAGCTACTCGCTCAATTAGGTATGACCATCGATCAAATGGATGTGATTGAGTTAAATGAAGCCTTTGCTGCACAGGGCCTAGCGACCTTACGGGATCTTGGAGTTGCTGATGATGATCAAAGAGTTAATCCTAATGGTGGTGCTATTGCGCTAGGACATCCACTTGGTATGAGTGGTGCAAGATTAGTTACAACAGCAATGTATGAACTTGAGCAAAAACAAGGTCGTTATGCCTTATGTACCATGTGTATTGGTGTTGGACAGGGTATCGCTATGATTATTGAACGTATTGGGTCTTAAAGTAAAAGATGGTAGAAGCTAATTCAGCAAGTCAAATTGTTGATCAAGTCATTAGATCAAGAAAATCAGTAAGAGCTTTTTTGCCCACGCCGATCCCTCATAAAACTATTTTAGAAATATTAGAAGTGGCTAGCCGTGCACCATCTGGTTCCAATATTCAGCCATGGAAAGTGTATGTCCTAGAGGGGGCTGCAAAAGAAAAGTTATCTCAAACTGTTAAAGATATATTTAATGATCCTGCCGTGCGTGCAATCCATCGCCCTGAATATATTTATTACCCTAAATCTTGGGTAGAGCCATTTGTTTCTAGAAGACGTAAAGTTGGCTTTGATTTGTATAAATTAGTCGGAATTGCTCGCGGAGAGAATCAAAAAATGCATGAACAACATGCTAAAAATTTTGATTTTTTTGGAGCGCCTGTGTCAATTTTCTGCACCATACCAAGAATGATGGAGCAGGGGAGTTGGATTGATTATGGAATGTTTTTACAAAACATTTTGATAGCAGCTAACGCAAGAGGGATTGGTTCTTGTCCACAAGCGGCTTTTATTTCTTATCATAAGGTTGTTGCACAACAGCTTAATTTTTCAGAAGATGAACAATTAGTCTGTTGTATATCCTTGGGATATGAAGACAATAGCGCGCCTGAAAATCAGCTAGTAACTGAGCGTGTTCCTGTTGAGGAATTTGTTCAATTTGTTAATTAATTAGTTATTTTTTATTTTTTGAGTTTTCATCAAGACTTCTAAGAAAAGCCATTTTTTCTTTGATTTGAATTTCTAAGCCACGATCTGTAGGCTGATACCATTCTGGTTCTTTCACACCATCTGGGAAGTAGGTTTCTCCTGCTGCGTATCCGTGAGGTTCATCATGCGCATAACGGTAATGGTGGCCATGTCCTAAATTTTTCATCAACTGGGTTGGGGCATTTCTAAGATGAAGCGGTACATTTTGGCTTTGGTCTTTTGCAACAAACGCTTTCGCAGCGTTAAATGCACTATAAGCAGCATTACTTTTTGCAGCGACTGCTAGATAGATTACAGCTTCACCAAGTGCTAACTCACCTTCTGGTGACCCAAGCCTTTCATAAGTTTGAACAGCGTCTAGACACAGTTGTATTGCTCTTGGATCAGCAAGCCCAATATCTTCCCAAGCCATACGAATAATTCTTCGTCCAAGATACAAAGGATCAGCACCACCGTCTAACATTCTGCATAGCCAATATAAGGCTGCATCAGGATGTGAACCTCGCACTGACTTATGCAATGCTGAAATTTGATCATAAAAGTAGTCACCACCTTTATCAAATCTTCGACCTTGAGAATTTAAAACATTATTTAGATCACTTTGATCTATAAAAATTTTTGGGTTTTCATGTTGACTAGTAATGACTTGATCAAGCATATTCAAGAATCTTCTTGCATCGCCATCAGCAAATTGAATAAGAGAGTCAATTGCCTCTTCTGAGATTTCAAGTTCTCTCAAGATCGTATTGGGAATCCGCAATACAAGTGATTTCAAATCCTCTTTTTGAAGTGGCTTTAATACATATGTATGAGACCTTGATAGTAGAGCCGAGTTCACTTCAAAAGATGGGTTTTCGGTAGTAGCGCCAATAAAAGTTAACAGGCCAGATTCGACGAACGGGAGGAGGGCATCTTGTTGACTTTTATTAAATCGATGTATTTCATCGATAAAAAGAATGGTTTTTTTTTGGAATTGCTTAAAAACTTCTTCGGCTTCTTCGACTGCTTGGCGAATATCCTTAACACCTGCCAAGACTGCTGATAGAGCAATAAAGTGATAGTCTGTCGTAATCGCCATAAGTCTAGCAAGGCTGGTTTTGCCAACGCCTGGCGGTCCCCAGAGGATCATGGAGTGTATTTTTTTGGACTCCAGTGCTACTCGAAGAGATTTGTTAGTTCCTAAAATATGCTCCTGACCAACTATTTCCTCGGGACTTTTGGGTCTCATTAATTCAGATAAAGGTATTTGTGGCCAAATATGCTTTGTATCTGCAAACGCCTTGTTGTTCATAGTGAGCTATTTTTGTTAAATCAATTTTGGATGATAATAATGGGATGAATACATTACCGAATTTAGATATTGCATCCCATCCTGGTTATATTTTGAAGATTATATGCCCTGATCGTCCTGGAATTGTTTACGCATTGAGCAAATTTTTATATGAGCATCATTGCAACATTGTGGATTCGGCGCAATATACCGACCATTTTTCTGGTCGTTTTTTTATGAGGGTTCATTTTGAAGCGATC
>DAIQPR010000034.1:0-17225 GCA_036787315.1 Polynucleobacter sp.
AGAAGAGGTGAACTAGTATTGATGCCATATTGGATATCGAATAGAAATCTCTCCTTAAAATTGTAGAAAGATTTAATTAAATTAATTTTAGGAAAATTAAACACTCTATTTGCAGAAGTTTTAAAAAACAATTGTAATATTTCCAAGGAAGTAGACAAATGCTAAGGAGAAAATGCTACTTTTAAGTTCAATAAATCAGTCAGTGCATTACTTATTCATCTTGTTTTCTTGAGATGGTTGAAAAGATGGCAAAGTAGAGAACAAATCATGGGTTTGACTAACAAATAGAAGCGTTAGAAATAAAAAACTAAAAAACAAGATTTTGAGCTGAAATTTAATATGAGCTTTAGCCTTTTCGAACTCGTGACTTGGCCCATCATTTCCAATTATCGTATCGTTAACAATTACATCCTTAACTAAAACATCCTTTAGGTGTTTACTTACACTTGGAGAGGGAAGCTCTATATTTTGTGGGGGATGGATATTTGTCATATTATTGTTTGCATGCGCAAATTCAAATGCAATATCCCTACTCAGATTTAAAACTTCAGCAACTTTGTGTGCACTATTTAATTTGACTTGTTCAGAATAAAAAGCGTTGGATAAACCATTTTCAATTTGTACAACTTGATTTTTAGAAAAAGTAGTTTTTTCTACCAATTCCTCGATGGACCAACCAAGTGACTCTCGCTTCTCTTTAAATCTTTGACCACATATAAGGGGCAGTTGAAGTGATCTTGATTGAAGTGACCTAGAGGGCATACTAATTCACCTTAGTTGTAATAATGTATTTTTCTGATGTTTAAGTTAATATTTGTCTCATCCAAACTTAAGATTTAAGTGATCTTAGTCAGGATTCCAATTACTACTATTATATTGTCATAATTCGTATTAAAATCAAGAAATTAAGATTAAATAAATATGGATCAATTTTTTTCAAGGTTAGTCAATTTAAGTTTTGGGCAATTTATCCTTACGGGTAGTAGTGTTTTAGTCGCCTTTTTTTTTGCAGCGCTAATGTGGCAACTGATTAACACGAAGAGAAAGAATCCTAAATTAGAGCATGAGCCAGGTAAAGAGTTACTCCGCAAAGACCCCATATTAAGCAAAGCGTTAAATAAAGCTGAAAAGTTAGAGGATCTTTTAAAGAAGGATTTGCAAAATTTAAAAGAAAATTTAAATGAGGAAAGGGAAAATATCACTTTAGCTGTACAAGCTCTAAAAAATATTGCTATAGAAAAAAGGTTACCTCAGACCTTGTTCCAAATTTATTCTGAAACAAAATCCTTTCCAAAAAAGTCTAAAGAGGCTCAAGCTGTTGATTTAGAATGGCATCGTAAAGTTGGAATTTCTGATTTAACTGTAGAACCCCTTATCGGAATTGACGGTATCACTATTACCTTTGTTCTTTTGCGCCATGTTTATTACTTGGACGCAATATTACATAATTATGCTAGGATAAAGTTTGTTGAATTAGTGTTAAGAACCTTTGACCATAAAAAACTAATAGTTGCAAGAGTCAAGCCTGATGGTGAAATGGGCAGGTTTGCTGAAGAAAATGCAGTTATGGAAATGAGTAATGGGGAATGGGTCGATGATTTAATTGCATGCCGCTTATTAATGGATAAAAGGCAAACAGAATTAGATTTATTGGCTAATCACCAAGAAGTAGAACAGTTAAAAAAGAAGTTTCGTTTTAATTTCTCATCAAAAAAGTAGTGCCAAAAAACTGAACAACTTCAATTAAGGTATTTGAAAAAAATGGCAATTAATCTTCCTGGTAAAGAAAAAATATTAAATCTTTTACATAAATTGTTCCCATCCTTTGGTGCATCTGAGAATGGTGACAGTCGACAGGTAGCTGACTCTTGGTTCACTAGATTACAAAAGTCTCATTTGCTGAAGTTAATTGTTGTATCTGCATTATTTTTAATTTGTTCTTTATTTTTATTACTTTCTGTAAGTTTTAAAATTGTGCATTCTGTCGAGAAATATGCAGACGTATCTTTTGTTACGCCAAGCCTTGGGGATTATTTACCCTCGATGGCTAGTGAAACTAAAAATGTAATATCTGATACCGAGGGTGTTGTAGAAGATAATCAAAAAGCAATTGAAAAATTTGAGTCTAAGCTTCCACAAATTGATACGGATATAGCAATTTACAAAAGCTTTGAATTTTTATCAAAATTTGAAAACAATAAATCCAAAAAAGCATTATTGATGATTAAACCTGTTGTGACAGGTATTCAGAAAAACTCAATGGCTGAGATCGCTGGTTTACAAATTGGAGATGTCTTATTGAAGGTAAATGGTGACCCAATTGAGTCGGTGTTAGGATTTTATATACTAACTTCTGAAAAACCAAGTAATGAAGTTACCTTCGAAATCGATAGAAAGGGCAAAATTACCATTGTTAAATTAACTTCTAATGGTAGCCTGTCGATCAACTCTAAAAATATTGGTTTAGTTTTCGACATTCCTAATGGTAATGTATTTGTGACACAAGATGAGGTCAAAAAGTTAGCACAGCAATATAAAGACGACTTTTTAGCTACTATATCTTCGGAATGGCAAAGTCAATTTGCGAATAACTTACTAAGAATGACGCAACAAATTAGTTTAGAAAGCCAAGTACTAGCAAACACGAATTCCCCTGAGAAATATCCAATTTCAAAATTGAAGACGAACGAATTTTTACAATGGCACCACCAAAAATATGTTTCTAATATGAATGAGTTTTACGGTAAAAAAAGCCAAGTTGAAGGTCAGATCATTCATGAAATAGGATCTTTAGGTGATGCGTTAACAGGTTTATCTGCATCCTTATTAGCATTTCTTTGTGCAATTCTTTATTACCTTTTTATTAGAAAATCTTAAGGGAAATTTAAGGAATGTCCTTTCAAGACAACTTCTTCCTTGGTTTTGAATTATTTAGTCGCTTTTATGCTTTACCAATATCAGCCATATATCAAGTATTTCATCAAGAGTCGAGTGAGCAGCAATCACATATTTTAAAATTAGATGAAATGGTTGTGTTTGAGGGCGAGCCTTTTTATTTGGCAAAGCCTTATAAGTTATTACCCAATTATTTTTCTTTAGATAGTGAATCTAATCAGACTCAAAATCATGAATACAGTTCAGTGAGACCTAAAATGCCATGGGTAATTGTATTAAAAAACGATGAAAAAAAATCAACGATGAAAGGCCTGGGTTTTCGTGTTCAGCGAATTTTCAGTCCTTTTGAGTTGGATTTGACTCAGTCGGATTCTTCTCTGAGCCGTCATATTTATGCCGGAAAAGAATACCAGGTCATTTTGATATAAAGGTTGCTCACCAATTTTTAAAATATAACTCCGGTTTAAGAAAAGATCTATTAAAAATGAAATTAAATCCAAAACATATTCTAATTAGTGCCATTTTAATGAGCATACTTTCTGTGATAGTTCAGGGGATGTTGCTATTTCAAAATTCTCCAAGTAATGGAAGAGTTCCACATGCCAATTCTCAGTCTGTAAAATCAAAATCCACTGATAATTTGACTGATGGGATCTCAGAGGCCAGCAATAAATCCATTCAAGATCAAAAAACAGCTGACGTTAATAAAATTCTTGCTATTTTGGGGGAAACCCAAAATCTGGTATCCGGAAAAAAGAATCTCAATCCAAATTTAATTAAAAGTTTTGAGAAGTTGAGTGGTGATCTTGATATGGTTCTCAAACCTTACAATTTAGAGGATATAAAAACTCTTCCATCGGTAAAGAATCAAACTGATATATTAAAATTAGGAGCTTTTGTAGAACAATTACTTAAGAATTTATCCGCAGCTGGAAACGGCTTAAGTTCACTCAATTCATTAAGCCCATCTGCAAACTCATTTACCAATTCAAATTCTTTTTTTGATTTACAGCGTATTACGAAAGACTCTCCCTTAAGAAAGATTTCAGAGATATTTCAGTATTATGCTAAAAATGTTGATGCGGTTCAAAAAAATGCTTTCGATCTTGATGCAATGCAAGGCCTTCAGAGAGTTCTTGCTGAAGGAGTAGATCAGATAAGTTATTTAGACTCTAAATATGACTCATTTAATTCACAAGTAAAAGAGACAATTAACAATCTCCGGCAAACTCCTTGGCCTGTTAAAACTGCTCAACTCAATGCTGATTTGCAAACTTATATAGATTCATTAAGAGTTTTGAATAAAGTCCTTGAGGAAAAAGGTAATTTAAAGAAAGCTTCTGAAACTCTCGATTCATCATTCCCTAAAAAACTTACTCCTGCTCTTTCTGGAAATACAAAATCAAAAGAAGACACAAATGCAACACAAAACTCATCAGAAAGTTCCAATATAAAAATACTTCTAGGCCTTATTGATGAAGTAAAAAAGGAGATAGGTAATTCAAAATCTTACTCTAATCAATCTTTTCAAACGCTTAATAAATTAGCCTCAGAGTTAAGAGAGGTGCTAAATGTTTCATCAAATAATGAATCAGCTAATCTTGACTTGAATAGGCCGCTGACACTTCCTAAAACTCAAGCAGATATTATCGAAAACGCTAAAGTAGTTTTACATGTAGTGGAAATGACCATCAATCTTGAAAAGAGCCTCACTAATTTAGCAGCACTAGGTAGTACAGCATCTATAGTGACAGCCCCTAATGCATTTTTAGACTTACAAAAAATTCCTGTAGAGTCTCCTATACGCGCTTTAGCTTTAAGCTTTGATGAGGTTCAAAAAGCGAATTCGGTTTGGCAAAAAAATATATTTGATACGAATGCGATTACAGGGTTTTTGACAGCAATTACTCATACGAATGAGCAATTTGCTATGGCAGAAGCGGCAATGAGCCCACAAAGTCCTATTATCGAGGAAGCCATTGTGAAGCTTCGTCAAATTGCTTGGCAAAATAAATCTCAAGATGCAAAACAAACCTTGGTGCAACTCAAAGATCAGTTAGGTTTTCTGAGAAAACAATTATTAGATATTGATAAAGTATTTGCAATTGCGAATGGAGATTTTTCAGCGAATTTTTGGAGTGGTTTTGGGGCAGGGCGTGTATTACAGTCTTTACCTTTTAGTATGGAAATTGTCATCTTTTTGTGCCTTTTGACCATTTTATGGATAAATATTCGTACGGAAAAGATCATACCGGAGGATCATGTAGAAATAAGGGAGGCACTTGAAAAACGAACCCCTTATATTACTCCGCCAACCGAAATGAAAACAACGAATTTGATGCCGGAATTACATCAACAAATTGAATCTTTGGAGCAGAAGTTTATTCAATCTTATCAATCAAGTGAAAAGGTACTTTCTTATCTCCAAGAAGTTATGACACAAGTTGGTGAATTAAGAACAGTGCATCTAACGGACGATTCTGGACCTTCCTATTTGCATATTGATGTTAGTAAGCCCTTGGAAGATATTGATGCTGCGCTATTATCCTTGAAGCAAATTGGTATTCGTTTATTTTTATCCATACTCAGTAATCACTCAACCCGTCAATTGGCGCTAGAGACAGAGCAAATGAATACTCTTGTGGAAAAAACAGAAGCCACTTTTGCTGATGTTAAAAATTTAGTACTTCAAATTAATCAAAAAGCCCTACCAAAACGTCATTCAAGTGATCAGGCTGGAATGGATTTGATTGAACTTGATCTTAATCAAGTTCTCAAAGAGGTTAAGCAATGGCAAGAAGAGTTAACACAAATGAATCAAGCGATTATGTCTTTAAATACACTCGTGGGGCAATATGTCTGAAGGGTCTAGTGACAACAAGTCTTTATTTCGAGTAGACCTAGAAAGAGCACTGGAGGCGCTTGCGCTCAATTTACAAAAGAAATCCAACGCGGTCAAAAATATTGTTCCCTATTGTCATGATATGGGTAATGCGCTAGATGGTTTAGCGCTCTATGATGTGAGTCAGGCAGCAATAGAATTGGCACAATTGTTTAAGGATGCTAAAACGGTTCAAGCTCACAGACATATTTTAGAAGACTTTCAAGAATTGATTCGTTATCAACTTGAACTCACGGAAGAGCAGTTTGCTCAACAGACTCTTCAAGAATACAAGCTCAAAAAACAGGCATTTTTTTCTAAATTGCATATTGTTCAGCCAAGTCGATTGACACTTGAATTTGTAAAACACGATATAGAAGAATCATTGATCAATAATGGTCAATTAGATAGTGAATTAACAGAACAGGCCGCTGAGTTATTAGCCGATTTAGAGACGCAGTTTAATCAGGAAATTTCAGATCAAGAGCCACTTCAAAGTGTTAAAAAATTCTATTCTGTTCAAGATCTTTTAGATCAAGAACACCAAGAGTCGCCTAATTCCTCTGCATTACCAAACAGCCAAGAACTGCCAGAAGTTGATATATCCTCTTTGCCAACAGATTCATCAAAAGATGAGTATAAAATTTCTAGTTCAGCCATTAGCCATAATGTGTTTGATGATTTAGAGCAGAGCATCAATGAGCTCGATGCAAGATTAAAAAGTTCAGACACTCCTGTAACTATCTCATCTGATAAGCATCATCAACAAGAAGCAATCATCCATCAAGAGGGGGTGGATGAGCCTTTTTATATTGATTTCCCTTACAGCAGAGAAGCAAAAGAGACGCATAAAGAAAATGATGATGTAAAAAAGAATTTCTCTAAAGAAAGTAAGACGATTGAAGCAGTTGCAATGAATGACGCACTGCGAGAAGAGCTTCCATCTCAAATAGAAAATTCCGATTTTTCAAATGTGAGTTCTATTCATGTTCCACCTCAATCTCAAGAGGTGTCTAACCCTCTTCAAGAGCCTTTACAAAAAAATAGTAATTTAGCTTCTTCAGGCCAAACCAATGAAACTAGGGAGAAGCCTATTGTTGATTCAGACAATAGGCTCTCCGATGTAGGTAATTTTGCAATTAATTCATCGAATGATCAAACCTCCGTATCTGGAGACAAAACCATCTTGGATCCCATTGAAGATCCTTTCGCAGAGTTAGATAAATTATCTGAGCAATTTAGCATTGCTGCGCATCAAGAACAATTAAATTCTTCTGAGAGCATTCCACCAGTTTCATTACCTGTCGATTTCAAAGAAATTCCCTCGAAAGATGATGTTCCTTCATTAAAGAATATATTTACTCCAGAAGAGAAAATACTACAGCACGCTGTACATGTAGAAGAAACTCAGAGTGAATCTCTAGATCTTTCTGCTCAACAAGTAGCTAAAATTTCTGAAGTAGAAGACCCTAATGAAATAGAGTTGCGTGAAAATATCATTGAAAGTAAAACTAATTCTAATTTAGAGGAATGGATAGATCACTCCATTTCAAGCACTTTAAGCGTGAAGCCAGTAGAACAGCATGTGTTCCCCCAAAAACGTACTACTATAGAATTTGATGTCCAAAGAGCTTTAAACAAACTTCAGCAAGCAAGAGGCTTGTTACCCAAAGACCCTTCATTTCAAACGCAACTTGTGGACGGTTTGATCGAAGACCAACAAAATACTGTAGTGCAAAGTGTGCAAGTGGATGTCGGTGAAGCTTTTAATGGCTTAGCTGAATTTGTAGACTCGGACCATGTTTATGCGGATCAAAATATTATTGAGAGGCTTTTATCTATTCTGAGTATCTTTCCTCCCCAAAAAACCATATCCATGGTTCAGCAACGCTTATTAGTTTTTATTGACTTACAAGGGCCTTTACCAAGTGAAGAGCAACTGCATACAGCAAATAATTATTTAGCCCAGATTTGTGGAAGCTTAGAAATAAAAACTGATCTTATCCGAATCACAGTTCCGTCGAGTCTTTTAAGGATGGAGATGTTTTGTTATAAACGCAATGAAGATATCTTCGCAGTTCCTAGTTCACAATTAGTTCAAGCGCATCAATATACCCACGATGATATTTTGCCAGAGTCAAGCTTATGGGATGTTCATGGGGTTATTGAAGGACCGCATCATCGGATCTCTGTGCGGTCTGGGATTACCGAACATCAGATTTATAGTTTTGAGACCATAGGTTCAAAAATATTGAATATTTTTGAAGAGTTCCCTAAAGAAATTGCAAAACCGATGTGGTTAGGTGCATTAGGTATTGATGGTCAAAATCGGTTTTATCATTGTGTTTTTTTGGAGCGTTTTGCTGCTTGAGATTGAATATTTAACATGAAAGTCCTTGTGCGTAATCGTATTATCAAAATTCTTGTTGCATTGCATATTTGTGTTTCACCCTGGAGCCTTGCTGCTTTAAGCCCAGAAATTGAGCAAACGGTTATTCGTTTTGTGAGTAAAAGTCCGATGGTTGGTGGTTTGAAGACCGAAGTTGAATTTCTCGACCCAATGGTGAATTTACAATCTTGTCCTGATAAGTTGTCTATTTCATTACAAGCTGGAACACGTTTATGGGGGCGCACCAATATTGTTTTACGATGCGATAAGTTAGCATGGACTTACAATCTCTCCATTAAGGTTAAAGTATTTGGAGATTATGTGGTCGCAAGCCGCTATTTACCCTCTGGAATGAAAGTTTCCAAAGGGGATTTAAATGTAGTGACTGGTGATTTAGCTGAGTTGCCAGATGATGTTTTGCGCTCTGTTAAAGATGCTAATGGGCGAATTCTTAATCGTCCGATTCAAATCGGCATGAAGATTGGCTTAAATGATTTGCATGAAGAGTCCGTTATTAGTATGGGTGATCCAGTTCGTGTGATTGTTTCGGGTCCTGATTTTGAAGTTGCAAGCGATGGTGTCGCTGAAAATGCCGGTATGATTGGTGATACGGTACGTGTTAAAATGCGTGATGGGCAGACAATATCAGGAAAAGTACGCTCCCAAGGGGTGGTAGTTGTTCG
This sequence comes from Polynucleobacter sp., assembly GCA_036787315.1. Classification (GTDB taxonomy): domain Bacteria; phylum Pseudomonadota; class Gammaproteobacteria; order Burkholderiales; family Burkholderiaceae; genus Polynucleobacter. Next base: position 8,849 of record DAIQPR010000034.1, read on the forward strand.
AACGCAATAAATTTTTTAAAAAAAGATTAAACACTTTAGGGAAAATATCCGTTATATTAGTTAAGGATACATTTTTGTAGTTTAAGGGGAGAAATATGCAGATTAACGATAATTTACCAATTGTTCCACAGCCTAATAAAGAGCTTGGTAAGGTTGACCTTGGTCAAAAATCAGCAACGGTCCCCGTGGATGTAAAGCCAACTACTGTATCTGTACCAACACCAGCGGCAAATATTGACGTTTCTGTAAGTGCCCAATTAGTGCATGCACAGGGTAAAAAAGATACTGCAGCCTTACCTGATCGTGTCTTGTTAGATAAAATCAAGGCAAAAATAGCAGCAGGTACCTTCGAAATAGATTATCAGCAAATTTCTCAAGCTATTTTGCATGATTCATTAGCACAAATTGGCGCGAAATCAGGTAATTAAAAACCTTGCATATTCAATTCTTATCGAATTGATTTTTTCTCTTAACACTTTTCCTTCATGACAGATCTTGGGAAGTTAGAATTTTTAGTCCAAAAAGTTTCTCAAGCCGTTAAGGACTTGAGATCAGTTCTTGAGTCAAATCAGGTGGATGCATTGGAAGCAATCCTAGTGCAAACTAGTAAAGCCTTAGAGGCCATCAATGGTTATGGAGGAAGTCTAGAATCTTCTGAAGGTGTAAGGAAGTTAAAGGCCGATATCCTATCCCTTCCAGAAAGCGATAGTCAAAGACTAATGACAACTTTGGAACAAGCATCAATCGATCATCAGGTAAATGGTGAATTAATTAAACTAGCGATGCAGCGCAGTGCGGCTTTACAGTCATTTGTTGCCCAGCAGTCCTTGGCAGCAACATATGAAATTGGTGGTGGTATACCGGGTAGAAGTGGCAGCTTATTGTCTAAAAAGGTATAGCGCTTTGATTAAGAGCATCATTAATTAGGTGCTTGAACTTTAAGGTGTGATCGAATCCGAATCATGCACTGGGTATGAATTTGGCTAATTCTACCAGTCGTTAAGTTTAAAACCTCTGCAATTTCACGGTAAGACAAGTCCTCTTGGTAGTGAAGAGCCATAACCATTTGCTCTTTTTCGGGGAGTTTTTTTAAGATAAGGGCTAGTTGTTCCGCAAATTGATTCATTGCAGCACTGTGTAGTGGGTCTGATGCATTGTCCGATGGAAGCATATCATCTGAAACATCATCTATGGGCATTAAGTTAACCATGCCATCCACAATCCCAAAATAAGCCTCTAAACTTAAGTCAGCTGCTAAAGCGATTTCATTTTCTGAGGGCGCACGCCCGAATTCTTGTTCTAATTGCCGATTAATTTTTTCCAAACGTGATAGCTCATCTCGTTGATTTCGCGGCAAAATATCATTTTTTCGACAAGAGTCATAGATAGCTCCTTTGATACGAGTGCGGGCATAGATTTCAAAACTTAGATTAGCTTGTGGGACATATTTTTTTAGAGCATCTAATAGCCCAATCAGCCCTTCTTGAATCAAATCATCAACTTCCACATTGGCCGGTAATTTGGAAGCAACTTGATAGGCAATACGCTTGACAAGTGGTGTATATTTCTCCATCTCCTTAGCGAAGTCCACATGTTGCGAATATGTTTTATTCATTGCGAAGTTCTATCTATTTTGTAATTGAGGTGACGATACTTTTGAAAAAGCCAGTTGGTAAAACAAATTCTTTAGCAGGGCCATCTGTAGGTGTCGTTACTGAGAAATCTTCAGGGTCAATAATCACTCTACTCGCTTGAATAGCTTTAATCCACCCCAACATTTCTAATTCAATACTCATTGCTTGCTTTGCAGCATGTTGTAATTTCTCAAAAGCTGACTGACCTTCTTCTTCAGTACCACCGAGAATTAAAACAGGAATGGGTATATCTGAATGATAAATTGAAAATTGACGAAGCATATTCATCGCCATTGAAAGTGAGTCAAATTCTGGGGATGCAATTAATATACGTTGGATGGATGTGCCAAGGAAATTTACAATATTGAAATCAGGATCGCTGGTTGCAAAAAGAATGTAATCTAGCTCTAAATTAATTTCTTTCAAGCGTTCATCTAAATTGGGAAGTTTTGCCCGACGTTCTTCAAACAAGTGCCGTAATTTAGTGCTGGTAGCGTACCAAAAGTTTTCTTCGATATGCCGAATTGATTTATTTAAAGAGACAGAATTAATAAACACCTGACCAAGATCATACTTCGTAGGATATAAAAATCCCGACATGGTTTTACGATCCGCAAGAGGAGTTTCATCGATCATTAAAGTTCGTTGACCAGCATTTTTTAGCGCCTGTGCTGTTCCATGCCCCACATGGACAATGGTATCAGGGTCAAGCGCGCATGCAAGACAAATGACCCTATTGGAAATATCACCAAATAAAGTACGAAGACCATCCGCTTGGTCTAATCCTGCAGGAGTGTTTACAGTGCTCACTAAGAAACTTTCTTAATCCAGTCGTTTAAATGATCGGATAGAACTGCTGGTATTTGATCATCATTGAGTGAAAGATCCTCTGAGTAGGAACGAGAACGCATAGCACGATGAGAAAGATACGCAATATCCGGTTGACTTAAGTCCTCTGGGACGCGTTGTCCATTCGATAAGAACATTAGCGGTAGATTATTACGAATCAAGCAGTCGATTACAGGGGCAAGTTGAGTTGCTTCATCCGTTTTTGTAATCACGGCAGCACCAATACCAGGCATGTCTTTCGCACGAGCAGCCTGATTATGCAGATTAATCACATCCTCTTGAGTGTGTAAATCGGTCGTAGAACTCATCACTAAAATACGAAATGCATTACGTGAACCATCTTGTAACATTTGTGACTGTTCAACCATTAAGGTATCACGTTGACTTACTCCTGCGGTGTCCAGAAGGATCACTTTTCGATTTGAAAGATCATTTAATTTTGTTGATAAATCGTCACTGTCACGAATAGATACAACTGGTAGACCTAAAATTTTGGCGAAGACCTTTAATTGTTCCTGTGCTCCAATACGATAAGTATCGGTCGTTAGTAATGCAACTTGGTTTCGTCCAAAACGCAGTACACATCGTGCCGCAATTTTGGCCACTGTAGTTGTTTTACCAACTCCTGTGGGGCCGATAAAAGCAAAAATACCACCTTGGTCAAAGACTTTAAAGGGATCGATAGTTTTAATTAAGCCAGAAACATGGGATCTTGCTTCTTGTAAAAGAGTATTGATATCACCTGATTTAGATAGATTTTTAGCAATTTCCGCACATAATTTAGGGGAGAAGCCGGCATTTAAAAGGTGTTTTAAAATTTCAGCATGAGATGCCGTATCTTGCTGAAGATTATTCCAAAAGTTGCCCGCAACTTGGGATTGGATTAACTGTTTAACTTCTGCAATTTCTGAAAGCAACTGGTCCACATTATAGGGTTTAACGATCGATGAATTGGCTTGGTTTGATTCAGATGTTGCGGTATCTTTTGCGGGAGGCGCTTTTTGTTGTAAGTTGGATTCTTCTAAGGTTGGGAATGTGGCGGATTTAACATACGGCTCGATATTAGGGGAGACATTATCGTCATTCGACCTTAATTGGGTTCGTTTTTTTTGTTGTAAAGCATCTGCAATTGAAATAGGGTTGATAGAGGAACCTGAACTTGGTTTGGAAGATAATCCACGGCCCAGTTCAATGTTCTGGGGACTTGAGCGCACGCTTCTGGAGTTTTCTTCTTCGTATTTTGCCGATTTAGCTTGTAGAGAAGACTGCCCCATTTTGGGGTTAATGGGGTAATCGTCTGCTATGTTTTGTTGGTCATCATCACTTGTGTTTAGATTCGATAACTTGGATAAATCTTCAGGAGTAATTGCGGTAATTTCTACCCCGTCTGCAGTATCTTGGGTGGAGAGTACCATGGCATCGGGACCTAGTTTAGCCTTCACCATTTTGAGTGCTTCAGCAGTGTTCGAAGCAGTAAATTTTTGTGGACCCATTGTTTACTCCGTGAATGATGGTTGGCTGAAGAACAGCCTTTGAATGAAATTGATTGGTGGACAGCGTAGTGGTTTATGCTGAAAAATGATAGAGGCGATGGTATAAACCCTTCTTGCGATTGGTTTACACAGTAGGGCGGTTTGCGTGCTACTAATCACTACAGGCGGTAAATTTTTATTTTCCATTTCAGCACTTCCGTCAATGACCACTTTTACATTTCGAATCATTAGCATTGTTTTATACTGCCTCGCTTGATTATAGCAGTAGTAGTTGCTATTTTGAGGACTCCGTTGAAGACATTTATGCCCAAAGCTAGAAGAATTTTTTACACGAATATACATTGGGGAGAGACTTTTTTAACAGCTTTGGGGTCAAACAGTTTTCTACTCAACAAATTATAAAAAAGTACTTTCAAGATCGTTGTCTTGGAACTAAGCTTGAGTATGTTGAAGTTCTTATTTAAGTCCTATTAAATACTCTTTTGGGTCGATAGCAATCCCATTTTTTATAATTTCAAAATGCAAATGAGGTCCTGTTGATCTACCGGTTGACCCTACTAAGCCGATAAGTTGTTGATGCTGAACGTACTCTCCTGCCTGAACAAGTAGTTGACTTGCATGCGCATATCTACTCACAAATCCATTCCCATGATCGATTAAGATGGTTTTTCCGTAGGAGGGATCCCATCCAGAAAATCGAACTTTTCCCGCTCCTGAAGACACTATCTTTGAACCAATTGTTTCTTGAAAATCTAAACCCTCATGCGCACTCCACATTTTGGTAAAAGGATCTATTCGACCGCCGAAACCACTTGTCAAAGAAGGGCTACTCAAAAGGGGGAGAGTCAATGGCCTTGAGATAAGCCACTGGATTTGCTGCTCAATAATTTTTTTTTGGTCCTGTAATTGCAAATTAAAAATCTTCAGATTCTCGGATGAGGCCTCAAGAAGTTCCTCCGGGTTTTGATTCTTGTTGTGACTGAAGGGTATAAATGGCCCTCCAGTTGCTGGTAGTGCAGGCTTTTCTTTTTGAAGTGCTTTAGGAACGGCGAGATCAAATAATTTTTTGTTTTGTTCTTGTAAGTCGCTAATGAGGCGCTGATTTTGCAATAACTGTTGCTGAATTTCCTGATATTTAAGGCTATAAATTTTTTTAATATGCTCATTTTCTGTGCTCGAATATAGCTCAGAATAATTTCGTATTAAGCTAGGGTTAAAATTCAGAGCAATGCGAAATCCTACAAAATGTAGTAAAGCACCGCAAATTAGTAGAAAGGATGAGCTGGCTATGAGAAGAAGGATGAGTCGAAATCTGTCTAGGGTGATAGTTCGAATCTTTCCAACAGGACCAGAAACCCAAATAAGCTGCATTTTTTGAATTAGACTTTTTGTTTTGCGCGATCAATGATATCTTGAGCGAGTTGCGCTTCATCTAATTGATGAAGATTGCCATTGATGGTTGCGCCAACTTCAATGCCTATACTTTTATAATTGACGTTTCCATCAATCCGAGCTGTTTTTAGAATCTCTAGACGAACATTGGAAAATATATTTCCTTTGAGATGACCAGCAATAATGATGGTGTTTGCTTTTACATCCCCTGTAACTACAGCGCTCTCTGATATTGCTACAACTGAGTCTTGACCATCTTGTTGCAAAATATTGCCATTGACTGCTCCATCAATACGTATGCCTTGATTAATGAGTAAGTTTCCCTGCACTTGAATGGAGGGTCCAATCATGGATTCAAACACTTCTTGAGATATGCCAAGGGCCTTTTTTGACTTTAATATCATTAGACAGTGCTCCTTTTTTAGAGTTGGGTATTTATCCTAGCATAAAAAAGTTTTATGGTCTTGTTGCCTTTTCATTGAAAAGTAAGCCAATGCATTGAAATAAAATGAGCTGGTTAGGTATGAAAAGTTAAGTTTTATGCCGTATAGAAGACATTGCTATTTTGATATATCAAGAAAATTCTCAATTTAGTTCTTAACATAAGCCTAAGTGGCACAAATCTTGCTTGATTCATTATGTGATTCAAGGGGTTTTAGGTCTTTGAAATAGGTTTAAGTGGTAAAAAAGTGTTAAAAAACCTTGATGTTGTTGGAAAAAGTCGATAGAGTAAGCAGTATATCTGTTAACACCCTGTATTGATGGGGAATTGATGGAACGATAAAGGTTAAAAATTATGGCAATGGATATTAACGCAAATTTAAATGCTATGAAGGCTAGAATGGATGCCATGGCGCTTGACGCTACTGCTGGCTCATCTGGCGTTGCAGATACTGCATCTTCTGGAAGCGTTGATTTTCAAAGTATTTTGAAAAATGCCATTAGTCAGGTGAATGATGCTCAAAATTCTGCACAAGCAAAGGCGCAGGACTTTCAGTTGGGTAAATCAGATACATCCCTAGAAGAAGTTATTACTTCTCTACAAAAAGCAAACCTCTCATTGCAGGGAATGATCGCTGTTAGAAATAAGCTAGTAGACGCTTACAAAGATATTACTAACATTCAAGCTTAAATTTGTTTTTAGTCGCAATTCAAATCAAGTTCCAAAATCAAAGGAATCACCTGGCTCGTCATTTTATTTTCCAAGGTATTAAGGTTGGTTTGTTAAGGCTTAGGTATTTAACCCATCTTCCTTAGCAACTCAATGTAAAAATGATGTTGATTGAATTCAATGTGTTAATTCGGAAAAAGCTAGGGTGTGTTTTTAATCAAGACTATCTACTGGCCTGAGCGCAGAGGATTTTTTGAAAAATTAAGTTAGCGGTAGGCGGAAGTTCACTAATAGAGATCACGATGGCTTGCGGGCAAACGCGTCTTGCTATTCTAGAAAAAGTGAGTCGTGTGCGCGTACCACTTACAATGACGGGTGGTAAATTCTCACTCTCCATATGCGCAACACCAGCCATCACCTCTTCACCAAACAATTTAGCAAGAGAAGGTTCTATCAGTCCATCGCCTGCAATAGCTCCAGAGCCAACGGATTGCTCAATTAAACGTTCAAATTCAGGTTGCACGCCTAAGACTTTATAGTTTGTTTCATCGCCGAAAACCTCTTGAACAATCATGCGCCTTAAAGCATAGCGAATATGGGGAAGGATATCCAGTGGATCTGGGAATTTGGGAATGTACTCACTTGCAATCTCTAAAATCGTCCGAAGATCTTTAATAGGGACATTTTCGTCAAGTAAAAGTTGTAGGATACGTTGCAACTGACTGATTGAAATGGTTTTAGGGATGACATCTTCAATCAGCTTAGGGTAGGTGACTTTGAAGTGGTCAATGAGATCTTGCGTCTCCTGTCTGCCTAACAATTCACTGGAGTGCTGACGGATAAGGTAATCAAGATGCGTGGTCATCACTACAGCCGGTTCAACAACGGTATAACCTCTCGCGATGGCATCATCCTTGATCACACGGTCAATCCAAATGGCCGGCATTCCAAAGGTGGGATCTTTGACGGCGATACCCGGAATCGGTTCACTCCCTGCAGGTTGTATTGCTAGTAATTTATCGGGGAGACATTGTCCACGGCCAATCTCAGCACCATACAGCAGCACACGATAGGTTTCTGAGGGCAATTCAAGATTGTCGCGAATATGAACAGATGGGGTTAGAAACCCCACTTCATTCACAAACTTACGGCGAATCGCTTTGATTCGTTTGATAAGATCACTATTATCGCCTTGATCAACCAGTGGAATTAAACGGTAGGCTAACTCTACACTCAGCGGTTCGACAATGGGCACATCTTTCCAAGCGAGCTCTTCTTTTTCTGGTCCAATCGCCGCATCTAATTGGGCTTGCGCAACTTTTTCTTTGGTGTTTTTTTGCTGAAAGTAAGCTAGGGCGCCGAATACTGCTGCAAAAGTAAGAAAGATAAGGTGAGGCATCCCTGGAATGATGCCAAAAATGAGCATCACTATTGCTACAACAATCAGTGCATTCGTATTAGCCTGAAATTGCTTGGACATTTGCCCAGAAAAATTATCATCAGTCGCAACACGGGTCACTAAAATACCTGCAGCGGTAGAGATAATAAGGGCTGGAATCTGTGCAACCAATCCATCGCCGATCGTTAAGGAGGCGTAGGTGGATAGGGCTTTGAGAAAGCTTAAGTCATGTTGAAGAATGCCGATAATCAAGCCGCCGATCAAGTTAATCGCTAAGATTAAAATTCCGGCGACGGCATCACCGCGCACGAATTTCGAGGCACCGTCCATGGATCCAAAGAAATCTGCCTCTTGACCAACTTCCGCACGACGCTGTTTAGCTTCCTCTTGCTGGATTAGGCCAGCATTAAGGTCTGCATCGATCGCCATTTGTTTACCAGGCATCGAGTCCAAAGCAAATCTTGCAGAGACCTCTGCAACGCGACCAGCACCTTTAGTA
>DAIQPR010000200.1:0-3735 GCA_036787315.1 Polynucleobacter sp.
GGTTATGCAATGGCAGGAATTAAAAAACCTGGCAGAAAAGATGTTTTATTAATTACCTTAGCTGAAAACACAAGTGTTGCTGGTGTATTTACACTTAATCGTTTTTGTGCAGCTCCTGTACAGGTTTGTAAAGAGCATTTAGTTGCTACTAAAGATATCAGAGCATTGATTATTAACACCGGAAATGCCAATGCTGGCACTGGTGAAACTGGTTTACAAGACGCAAGATCGACATGTCAATCAGTGGCAAAATTACTCAATCTTCAAGAAAACCAGATTTTGCCATTTTCAACTGGTGTGATTCTTGAGCCATTGCCTTTACAGAAAATTTTACAAGTATTACCAGATGCAAAAGCGCAATTAGTGCCACAAGGTTGGTATGACGCGGCTTATTCCATCATGACTACGGACACGCTTCCAAAAGCATATTCTTTACAAAAGAGTATTCAAAATCAGCAAGTAACGATGACTGGAATTAGTAAGGGTGCAGGCATGATTCATCCGAACATGGCAACCATGTTGGGATTTATTGGAACTGATGCGCAAGTTCCAAGCCAGCTTTTACAAGAACTAACTCAAGAAATTGCAGATTTATCATTTAACGCGATTTCTATCGATGGCGATACTTCCACTAATGATTCCTTTATTGTGATGGCTACAGGTAAGAGTGGCCTTGTGATAGAAAATCGCCAAAGTCCTGGATTTACAGAGTTTAGAGCAATGCTTTTAGAAACAGCTCAGCAACTTGCACAGCAGATTGTGCGTGATGGCGAGGGTGCTACAAAGCTCATGACTGTGCACGTAAAAGGTGGCAAAAGTTTACATGAATGTAAATTAGTAGGTGAGGCGATTTCTCATTCACCACTCGTTAAAACTGCATTTTTTGCTAGCGACCCAAATTTAGGCCGTATTTTGGCAGCGATTGGATATGCTGGTATTACTGATTTAGATGTAAGCAATGTGCAACTCTGGTTGGGAGATGTTTGGGTTGCCAAAAATGGCGGCCGAAACCCTGAATATCAAGAGGCTCAGGGCCAAAAAGTGATGCAAGAGGCAGAGATTTTAATTACGGTAGATTTAGGTCGAGGTGAATTTGAACGTACAATGTGGACATGTGATTTTTCACACGAGTATGTTTCGATTAACGCGGACTATCGTTCTTAAAAGATAGGCCATTAACTTAGTAAATTTATGTCTGACAATTTGGAAAGATTTTTAGGGCATTTGGAAGCATTTTTCCCGAAGCCACTAACACAAGAAGATTGGCGTACTGCAAAAGCATTTAAGTGGCAACATCGTCAAAGTATTTTAGGTAGCGTTGGATTTTTAAAGCCAATTAAGCATTTATCAGATATTTCGTTTGATGATTTGCAGGGGATTGAGCGTCAAAAAGATTCCATCATGAACAACACAGCTCATTTCGTGGCTGGAAAGCCGGCAAATAACGTTTTGCTAACAGGCGCACGAGGGACTGGTAAATCATCTTTGATTAAAGCTTGTTTGAACTATTTTGAAAAAGATGGCCTACGTCTTGTAGAGGTCGATAAAGAGCATCTATCAGATTTGCAAGACTTAACAGAATTATTAGCCACAAGACCTGAAAAGTTTATCGTTTATTGTGACGACTTATCCTTTGAGGAGGGTGAGGCAGGTTATAAGGCATTAAAGTCTGCTTTAGATGGATCATTATCAGCTCAAGTTGATAATGTTTTGATTTATGCGACTTCAAACCGTCGTCACTTACTTCCAGAATACATGACAGATAATGAATCGTATCGTCATATGTCAGATGGAGAAATACATCCTGGCGAAGTAGTGGAAGAGAAAATTTCTTTATCAGAGCGTTTTGGATTATGGGTATCGTTTTATCCTCCTAAGCAAGATGAGTATCTAGAAATCGTAGCTCATTGGTTAAAGGATTTTGGCGTGCCTGCAGAAGCGATTGAAGCTGCAAAACCTGAAGCATTAGTTTGGGCTTTAGAAAGAGGTTCAAGGTCTGGAAGGGTTGCTTGGCAGTTTGCACGTCATTACGCTGGAGCGCATTAATTGAGCGAAAATACTCCAACTCGTAAGGTAACTGAAGTTGCGGTTGGTGTTATTTTGAATCCAGAAGGATCATTTTTATTAGCAAAGCGTCCCAAAGGTAAGCCATACGAGGATTATTGGGAATTTCCAGGTGGCAAATTAGAGCAAGGTGAATCTGTTCATCAGGCTCTTCATCGCGAGTTGCAAGAAGAACTTGGAATCGAGATCAAAGGCAGTGAAGCTTGGCAGATCATTGAACACGACTATCCTCATGCATATGTAAGGCTTAATCTTTGCATCGTGCGTGAGTGGGTAGGGGAAGCCCGTGGCCTTGAGGGACAAGAATTGCATTGGCAGTCAAAAAATGCAATCGCACTTGCGGAAGTAGAGCCATTACTACCAGCAACTATCACCATCATTCAAATGATGCACCAAGCTACTACAGCAATTTAAAGATTACAAAGATTTAAATCAAAAGTGATATTTTTGACGACAGCTTGAGGCTTGCCGGTTGTAGAGTTTTGTAAGAAGCGAATCCACAACATGTGTTTATTGGCGCTGATTTCGGGGATGAGATCTAATTCTTGAATCTTCACACGAATCAGTTGATACGTTTTTCCATTCAGCATTTGTTGGAAAGATCCATTTTCAGAAATGGCTTGATGGAAATCGGATGACTGACGGAGCAGTTTTAAATATAAATCGCAAGTGATTTTCCAGTCTGCAAAGGCAGGGGTGTAGCTCATAAGTTGGGCACGGCGATCTTGAGCTGATCTTTGTTGCCAGCTATAAAAGCTAGGTAAATCAATAGGGCTTGTGCCACCAGGAACACTTAAACGTGTGCGAATCATACCAAGCCATTCGCTCTCATTCATAATCGAATTAGGTTTACCAACCAAATTATTAAGTGTTGCTAAACAGGATTCGATTTCATTAATGGTGGTCTCTAATGCATTAGAGTTAACTGCAGAATCTGTACGAAATGAGCTAAGGAGAACCCTTTGGCGTTCTAACTCTTTTAATAAGCTTGATTTTAAATCTGCTCGTGAAGTTACTTCACCAATATCAAAGATCAGGCTAATAGCTGTTAAATGATGCTCTGGATGATCAGAATTTAGAAAAACACTTAACCTTTCGAATAAATATTCTAGTCTTAATAAACTGCGTACAGTTTCATTAAAGGGGTATTCGTAGATAAGCACGTTAATTATTTGTATTTTTCAATAATGTTATTCTAAGTTCAAACTATGATGATAGGGAATTTTTTTTACATCTTTTTATAAAATCCCTATAAACCCTAAGATATATTTATTTTTTCAATAATCATTTGGTGGGTTGATTTGACTTGTTCGTTTAACTCTTCGAGTGTTCCGTTATTATTTAAAACATGATCAGCGTATTGAAGTCGCACAGCTCTTGGTGCTTGTGTAGCAATTATCTTTTCGATGACCTCTTGTTGAATATTATTTCGTAGTATCACCCTCTGGATTTGATTGTCGATAGTGCAATCTACAACTACGATTTTTTGGAAACGGTTCTGCCAACCTTGAGACTCAAAAAGGAGAGGGATCATGAAAATGATATACGGCGGATTATTTTCTAAAGAGCGTATTGCATATTCTTCGCTGAGGGATTTGATAAGCGGATGTGTAATTGCTTCTAATTTCTTTAAAGCCTCTTGATCATTGAAAACCAAAGACCTCATTTTTG